>ONUQ01000208.1 GCA_900321055.1 uncultured Elusimicrobia bacterium | reverse complement strand
TTGACAATATCCGTTACAAAAATTTTTAAAGCTAATATTATTGTTTGATAAATTTATTAATTCAGGAATTAAATTATTAGGGAAAAGCTTTTGTCTGTATAAGAAAATTCCATACTTTCCAAAAATATAAGAATTAAATTCCTTTTGTTTTTAGGGGCTATAATATTTAATTTTTTAGCATCAACATAATGTTTCTCATAAAAATCACTTGTTTGCAATACATTATTAATATAAGAATAAATTTTATATTTTTTAAAAAATATTACTGTGTTTAAACATAAAACAACCGTAAAAAAACTAATATTAATATATAGAAATTCTTTGTTTTTTTATAGTAATTCTTTATTTCTTTTAATTTGTAAATGATGATATAACAAATAAAAGAAACTGTTAGTAATAAAATAATAAATGTTATTAACTGAAAATTAATTTTATATTTATATTTTATTGGTAATAGAAAATTTATTAGCTGTATAAATAGTAAAAAACATATACTAAATATTATAGATATTTTTATAATTTTTACTTTGCATGTCTTAAGTAATTTGAATATAAAACCATATATTTGTTTTATTACTGTTGCATTAAAATATTTTATATAGAGTATAGCATTAAATATAATTACCAAAATACATGAATATAAAAAAACTGGATATAGCAAATTTATAATAAACAAAAAAAGTACACTGCCCGGTGTGCCTTTTAGTGGTAATGTTATTGTAAATAATATTCTTTCAATATCCATTTCTCCAAAATTGTTATAAATCCAACCGGGTATTAAAAGTATAAATAAAGATAAAAATACCATAAAGAAAATTAATATATTATAAATTATTATTTTATTATAAATTAAATTTTTCATTTATTCTCCGTTAACTCAAATAGTAATATTGAATTTTAGTGCATTTTATTTAATGTAAACAAATCTGTACAAATACAAAATGTTACACCTAAATTTCTTTTTTCTTAAATAATATATTATTGTCTTACTTGTTTATTTCTTTATTATACTTTGTTCCAATCTGTCAATACCGTCAACAATATTTTCCATAGATGTTGCATAAGAAAGTCTGATATATCCTTCTGCTCCAAATGCCGAGCCAGGAACTACGGCAATTTTGGCTTCATCCAATAAATAATCTGCAAGTTCCATATCGGTATTAACAAGTTTCCCGTTATATTCTTTTCTTAATAAGCCTGAAATATTAGGAAATACATAGAATGCACCTTCAGGTTTTAAACAGTTTATTCCATTTATTTTATTTAATCTTTCAACTATGTAATTTCTTCTTCTTTCAAACTCTTTTCTCATTATTTCTAAGCAATCTTTATTACCGTTTAAAGCTTCTGTTGCTGCTTTTAATGATATTGATGTCGGATTGGATGTTGACTGGCTTTGAATTTTAGTCATAGCAGAAATTATTTCTTTAGGTCCTGCCGTATATCCGATTCTCCATCCGGTCATTGCAAAAGCTTTAGAAACACCGTTTATAACTATTGTATGTTCTTTTACTTCTTTTGATACTTGTGCAATTGAGAAGAATTTAAAATTATCATAAACAAGTTTTTCATATATTTCATCCGAAATTATGAGTAAATTGTTTTTTACACATACATTAGCTATTTCCGTAAGTTCTTCTTTTGTATAAGTGTTTCCCGTAGGATTGGAAGGGGAATTTAAAATAAATGCTTTTGTTTTTTTTGTAATAACTTTTTCTATATCACTTGCCACAACTTTAAAATGATTTTTGTCGGTTGTATTGATAAATACCGGTTTTGCTCCTGCAAGAACTGCCATATCGGGATAAGATACCCAATAAGGTGCAGGAATAATTACTTCATCACCGTCATCAAATATTGTTTGAAAAACATTATATAAAGAATGTTTTGCTCCGCAAGATACAATTATTTCTTCTTTAGTATATTCCAGATTATTATCTTCTTTAAATTTGTTTATTATTGCATTTTTTAAATCTAATGTTCCCGAAACAGGACAATATTTAGTAAAACCTTTATTTATGGCATCTATTGCTACATCTTTTATATTTTGCGGAGTATCAAAATCAGGTTCGCCCGTCCCAAAACTTATAATATCAATTCCTTTTGCTTTTAATGCTTTAGCTTTTGCATCTATGACTAAAGTCGGAGATGGTTTTATTGCTTGAACTCTTTTTGAAAGATACATAATTAATCCTCTCATAACTATTAAATACGGATACTATAAAAAGTATATTGATTTTGACTGATTTATAATATGCAATTTATAATAATCTTGACATATTTAATTTATTTTTGTAGATTATACAGATTATAAAGAAGCAAGTCAATGGGAGTAAATGAAAATGTATGCAATAGTAATGACGGGTGGAAAGCAGTATAAAGTAGAAAAAGGTTTAAATGTAGTTATTGAAAAACTTGATGAAGCGGAAGTTGGAAAAGAAGTTGTGTTAGATCAGGTTTTAATGATTGCTGACGGAGACAAAGCAACGGTTGGAACACCGACAATTGCCGGTGCTCAAGTTGTAGCTAAGGTTGTTGCACAAAAAAGATTGCCTAAGATTATTGTTTTTAAGAAAAAAGCAAAAACAGGGTACACAAAATTGCAAGGGCATAGGCAGTATGTTACGGAAATTGAAGTAGTTGATATTAAGGCTTAAGAGTTTTTTTAGGAGAGAAAAATGGCACATGTAAAAGGACAGGGATCAACTAGTAATGGTAGAGATTCTCAAGGTAAAAGGTTAGGTGTAAAAATATATGGTGATCAATTTGCACAAGCAGGTGCAATCATTGTAAGACAGAGAGGAACAAAGTTTCATCCCGGAACAAATGTAGGTATGGGAAAAGATAATACTTTGTTTGCAAAAGTTGCCGGAACGGTAAAGTTTATCAGAAGAGCAGGAGACAGATGTTTTGTTAATGTAGAACCTTCTGCAAACTAAGGATAATATGTTTATAGACAAAGCGAAGATATTTATTACAGCCGGTCGCGGTGGCGACGGCTGTATTTCTTTTAGAAGAGAAAAATTCGTTCCTCTTGGAGGCCCGGATGGTGGCAACGGCGGAAAGGGTGGAGATATTTATATAGAGACAGATACAAAGAAATCAACTTTGTTGGATTTGTCTTACAGACCTAAATTTTTTGCGGAAAACGGTAGCAGGGGTGAAAGTGCAAATAAATATGGAAAGTACGGTAAAGATTTAGTTATAAAAGTTCCATTGGGAACATTAATATATAAAAATAATGAATTATTTGCAGATTTAAAAGAAGAAGGTCAAAAAGTTTTAGTTGCAAAAGGCGGTAGAGGCGGTAGAGGAAACTCTGCTTTTAAAACCCAAAAACATACTGTTCCGCGAATTGCAGAAAAAGGTGAACCGGGTGAAGAAGCAGAAATAGAGTTGGAGTTAAGATTAATAGCAGATGTTGGTTTGGTAGGTTTCCCCAATGCAGGAAAATCAACTTTTTTATCCGTTATAAGTTCGGCAAGACCGAAAATAGCAGATTATCCGTTTACAACACTTGAACCGAATTTAGGGGTTGTATCTTTAAATGATAAACAAATTGTAATTGCGGATATTCCCGGAATTATTGAAGGCGCAAGTTTTGGTAAAGGGTTAGGTCTTGAATTTTTAAGGCATATAAAAAGAACAAAAGTTTTATTATATATGATAGATGTTAGCGGTTTTGACGGACTAGATCCGTATGAAGTTTACAAAATATTAAATAAAGAATTAAAACAATATTCAAAATTTTTATCAAAGAAACATACTGTTATTGCCTTAAATAAAACAGATGTTTGTGATTGCGGTCAAAATATAGAAAAATTTAAAAAGAATATAAAAAATAAAAAAATTTTTAGTATATCCAATGTGTCAAAAGAAGGGATAGATAAATTGTTGTCGGAACTGGCAAAATTGGTAGAACTTCCCGTAAAAGAAGAAGATATAGAATCTGTTCCTATAAAAAAATATATTTATGAGCCGGATTTTAAGATAGATATTGATGAATACGGTATTTTTGTTATCAGCGGTAAAAAAATAGAAGTTTTGGCTGAAATGACAAAGTTTAATGAAGATGAAGCTTTAAGAAGGTTTCAAAATATATTAAAAAAAATGGGTGTTGATATTGCATTGGAAGAAAAAGGGTGTAAGGTTGGAGATACTGTTAGAATTGGCAACTTTGAGTTTGACTACACAAAATAATATTTAAAACTTATCTTTATTGTTTTTCTGTTTTTGATTTGATTTTTATGATTAGATTAAATTTATAAGTGTTTATACAATGTAATAAAAACAGGATAGAGTTTATATGCAAAAAAATATATTGTCAGATACTAAAATCGTTGGGATATTTGGAAATCCTATTTCTCATTCCTTATCTCCGGTAATGCATAACGGTTGGTTTAAAAAACATAAATTAAACTATTTATATCTTGCATTCAATATTTTTCCGCAAAATTTAAAATCTGCGATTGAATCAATTAAATCTTTAAATATTGTCGGTGTAAATGTAACGGTTCCGTATAAAGTTGAAGTAATGAAATATCTTGATAAAATAGATTTGGATGCAAAAAAGATTGGTAGTGTAAATACAATAGTAAATAAAGATAATAAATTGTACGGGTACAATACGGATTGGTTAGGATTTATTGAAGATTTGAAATGTAAAAATGTAAATTTACAAAATAAACAAGTTTTGGTTGTTGGTGCAGGCGGAGCATCAAAAGCAATTTTATATGCTTTAAACAAATTGAAAGTAAAAAAAATATATTTAACTTCAAGAACTATTGCTAAAGCTAAGTTAGTTTTACAAAAATATAAAAATATTTCGGTTATAGATATAAAAAAAATTTCTAAAGATATGTTAAAAGATATTGATTGCTTAGTAAATTGTTCTACATGCGGAATGAAAAAAGATGATAAACTTCCTTTTGAAATAACAAAATTTAAACAAAATATGGTTTTTTATGATATTATTTATAATAAACTTACTCCTTTTAAAAAGTTTGCATTAAAAAATAAAATAAAATATTTCTCGGGTGAAGGAATGTTGATATATCAGGGTGCAGTTTCTTTTGAGAAATGGATAGGTTTTTTTCCTGAAACAAAAAACACTTTAAAACTTATTAACAAATATATGGGGTAAAAATGTTAGTATCTCTTATGTTATTTGTAGTTTGTCCCGCAATTATATATTTCTTGGTTTCTAATACAATAAATGCAATAGTAATTTCGTATTCTTTATCTGTATTGTTATTTGTTCTAATGAAAAATAATAAAAGAAAAGATTTTGCTTTATTAGATACTACGGTTATTGGGGATTCCAGAATTATAGATTTTATAAATTCTAATTTATATCAACAATTTTTGCTTCCCGGATTTGTAATAAAAGAAATAGAAAAACAAATAGAAAGTTTACAAGATAAACAATTAGAAAATAATTTAGATAAAATCAAACAAAATAAAAAAGTTAAAATTTTATATAAAAATTATTTTAATATAAAATCTTCGGATTTTAAAATTATCAAATTGGCAAAATCTTTAGATGCAAAAATCGTTACGGTTAATTTTAATCTAAATAAAATATCTGTAATGCAAGGGATAAAAGTAGTGGACTTAAATGATTTATATGAAAGATTGAAGCCAACGGTTTTACCCGGACATAAAATTACAATATTTCTGGTAAAAGAAGGTAAAGAAAAAAATCAGGCAATAGGTTTTTTGGATGACGGAACTACGGTTGTTGCGGAAAACGGAAAAAATTTTATAGGTAAAAGAGTTGTTTTAAAAATAACATCAATGTTACATTCTTCCGATAATAAAATGTTGTTTGGAAGAATACCAAACGAAGATATTTTAGAAAAGAGGAAACTGTAAATAAATATGAATTTTGCGGTTATAATTGTTGCCGGCGGTGTCGGAAAACGGTTTGGTTCAAAAGAACCAAAGCAATTTTTGTTGTTGAATAAGAAAAAAATGTTTGAATGGAGTATTATTGCTTTTAAGAAAGTAAAAACCTGTAAACAAATTATACTTGTTGTTCCCGAATATAAGTTAAAAGAAATACAAAAGTATAAAAAAATTTATGAAATAGATATCGTTTCCGGCGGAAAAGAAAGATATAACTCCGTTCAAAACGGTTTAAAGTATGTTAAAAATAATATAGATATTGTTGCAATTCATGATGCGGCAAGACCATTAATTACCGAAAATATAATAAATGAAGTTTTAAAAAGTGCCATAAAATACGATTGTGCGATTTCGGCAAGCATGGCAAGAGATACAATAAAATTTTCTAAAAACGGAAAAAATATTTTAAAATCTATAGATAGAAACAATATTTGGCAAGCTCAAACTCCGCAGATGTTTAAAACTAAAATATTAAAAAAAGTTTATTCCAAAAAAATATCTGAAAATATTACGGATGATGCTCAATTAGTAGAAAGATTAGGTAAAAAAGTAATGCTGGTTGATGGCGGATACGAAAATTTTAAAGTAACACAACCTGTAGATTTTATGTTGGCAAAATATATTTTAAAGAATAGAGACTCGGCTGAATAGAAGATTGGAAGAGCGGGTTGATATAGAAACAGAAGTGATATTTGAGAAGTTTAGATGCTTTAAAGTTGTTTTGCCGTTTGAAAAATAAGTAAAATTTTTAGATACCGTATCTAAAAATGAATGTCTTTTTTAGTAAAAATTATAAATTTTAAAAGTTTTTTATTACAGCAGAATTTAATTTGTTGGTTATAGAATAATAAAAATGAATGATAAGCAAATTTAAAGCTTCAAATTCTTTTCCTTGATTGTCATATATAGTTATTATAAAATATGTAAAATAATCAAAAATCTGTTTTTCGTTACCGGCAAAAAGTTAGTGTATAGATAGAGATAGTAAAAAAATAAAGAATAAAAAACAGAGTATGTAACTAAAATCAAAACAAAAGGGGGAAAAATGAAGAAATTTTTTTCGGTTGTGTTAGTCTTGGCAGTAGTTTGTAGTATTCAATTGTTGTTATCGGAAGTTGTGTTGGCAGAACATCAGGTAATAAGTGGCTCTTCTACGGTAGAAAATCAAAGTTATGAAAATAATTCAGATATAAATGACGGAGGAGTTTTTAAAGTTACGGAAACCGGAGATTTAACAATAATTTCATCAACATTTGTAAATAATGAATCGACTAACGGCGGTAGTGGTGGAGCGATATATAACGAAGGTAAAACAACTATAACTGACGGAGTAACCTTTAGTTCTAACAGTGCAAACAAAGGAGGAGCAATTTATCATACCGGTTCCACAATGGCAATAAGCGGAGATAATATAATCTTTAGTTCCAATAGTGCAAGTAGTTGGGGCGGGGCTATTTATAGTTTCGGTTCCACAATGACAATAACGGGAGATAATGTAATCTTTAGTTCCAACAGTGCAAGTAGTTGGGGCGGGGCTATTTATAATGATGGTTATATTATGGAAATTGATGGAAAAAAAATAGAATTTAGTTTAAATACAGCAAATGAAAAAGGCGGAGCAGTGTACAATATCAACTCTGCAATGGAAATAAAAGGAGAAAAAATAGAATTCAGTTCAAATACGGTAACCGGAAAAGGCGGAGCTGTTTATAATGAGTTTTCTGATGATGAAATAAGAATTACCATAGAAGGTAAAGATATAGTTTTTAGCTATAACAAAGCAACCGATGCCGGCGGAGCAATTGTCAATGACGGCTCAGCTTCTGCCAATAATGGAAGCGGAGAGTTAATCATAAAAGGAGAAAATAATATAGTTTTTAGTTACAATAAATCTGAGAACAGTGCTGCAGGAGCAATTTTTAATTATCGTGCTAAAACCGAAATAGAAGGGAAAAATATAGAATTTCAAAATAACATGGCAGGAACAGATGGAGGAGCTATTCGTAATGAAGATGTGTTTATTATGAATAATATAGAAAACATAACATTTAGTTCTAATACAGCAGGCTCTTACGGGGGAGCAATTTCTAATACTAACAATACGGCATCAATGACAATAATAGGAAATAATATAATTTTTAATTTAAATACGGCAGGAACAGATGGAGGAGCAATATCTAATGATATTAACTCCAAAATGGAAATAAAAGGGAAAAAAATAGTTTTTGGTTTAAATAATGCGAGTGGAGACAACGGTGGCGGAGCAGTTTACAATAATAACTCTGCCATGCTACTAAATGCTACGGATATGGATTTTAGTTCAAATACTGCAAATTATGGAGGAGGAATTAGTAATTACGGTTCCACAATGACAATAAGTGCTACAGGAACAATGCTGTTTAGTTCAAACAAAGCACAAAAATATGGCGGAGCAATTGATAATTATGCTGAAACAGACATTACCATATCCGGAAAAAATATAAATTTTAGTTCTAATAGTGCAGGTCAGGCAGGAGGAGCCATCAGTAATTCAAAACATTCCAAAATGAAAATGACAATAGACAATATGTTATTTGAATCCAACACTGCAAATGCTTATGGCGGAGTATTTGATAACTATGACTATTCGCAAATGATGATGATTGGAAAAAATATAATATTTAGTTCTAATAGTTCAGGACAATTAGGTGGAGCCGTTAGTAATGCTGAAAATGCCACAATGGAAATAATGGGAGAAAATGTAGAATTTAAATACAATACAACAGGTAGTAATGGAGGAGCAATTAATAATTATATCGGTTCTATAATGACAATCAGTGCTAAAAAGATAAGTTTTAATTCAAACACTACATCCAATACAGGCGGAGCAATTTATAATTATACCGGTTCCACAATGACAATAACAGGAGATAATATAATCTTTAGTTCCAACAGTGCAAATGGTGACAATGCTAAAGGCGGAGCAATTTATAATGAAAACAGCACACTCAATTTAGTATCAAAAAGAATAATGATATTTATCGGAAATAAGGCAAACGGAGAGTCAAATGCAATCCATGATAAAAACGGAACAATAAACTTATGGGCAGGTGAAAAAACACAAATAATATTTAACGACAGAATAACATCAGAAGACAATAATAGTGTATTAAATATTAATGAAAGAATAGGAGCAAACGGAAAAATAGTA
>ONUQ01000103.1 GCA_900321055.1 uncultured Elusimicrobia bacterium | reverse complement strand
CGGATGGAAAGATGTGTTTTTTGAAAAAGCTTTAATACCGAATTCTTTTGAAGAAAATAATGAATGGAGTGTAGAACCGGGTATTTATGGTGTTCCGTTAGATGTTAGTTCATTAATGATTTATTATAATAAAGACTTATTTAAACAGGCAGGTCTTGATCCTGAAAATCCTCCAAAAACATGGGAAGAATTTATAGAAGCCGGCAAAAAATTAAGAAGTGCAGGTATTCAACCTTTCGTTAGCGGTTTCGGTGAAGCTTGGTTGATAGGTGCTTTTGCAAAATCATATCAGTGGTCTTTATTTGGAAGAGAAGGTATAATAGATACCATAGACGGAAAAATTCCTTATACAGATCCAAGATGGGAAAGAATATTCGGATTGTTTGAAGAAATGAGAAACAATAAAATGTTTGCTTCCGGAATTGTTACTATGGTAAACAAAGATGCAGAAAGAACATTTGCAACAGGCAGAGCAGCAATGGCATTTAACGGTTCTTGGGGGGTAAATGTTTATAAATCAATGAATCCTGATTTGAATTACGGAATTATGTATCCGCCTTCATTACCTGATGCACAATATCCTTTATTAATATTCGGAGGAGCTGGAACTTCGTTATTTGTTAACGGAAATTCTCCAAGAAAAGAAAAGGCAATTGCTTTCTTAAAATGGTTTACTCAAAAAGAACAACAGGCTTATTTGGCAAAAGAAACATTAAATATACCTGCAAATAAAGAAAGTGCACAAGATTTACCTGAAATATTACAAGAGTTTTCAAACAGTATTACAAAAACATTTGACAGTTTACCTAAAATAGAAGCATGGCAAGTTACAAATTATATTAATCTTAATTTACAGTCTGTTATAATCGGTGAAAGAAATGCTAATCAGGCAGTTACTGAAGTTCAAAATGAAAAAATAAGACAAATGAAGGAGTCAAAATAATGCTTTCTTCTCGTAAGGAAAAAACTTTTAATTTGTTGTTTATTCTTCCTGCTTTAGTATTGTTTTTAGTTTTTAATTTATACCCGTTGTTAAGAACAATAGAATTGAGCTTTTTTCAATGGAACGGTATAGATAAAGATATGGTGTTTGTAGGTTTTGCACAATATAAAGACATTATATTTAATAATCCTGCTTTTTGGAAATCAATGTTAAATGCGGCTTATGTTACAATTTTGTGTTTAACTTTACAAAACGGGCTGGCTTTATTATTGGCAATATTGGTTAATAGGCAGATAAAAGGTGAAAATATATTTAGAGTTATATTTTTCTTACCGCCGGTTCTTTCCGGTATTGTTGTCGGTTTAATATGGAAGTTTATATATGACGGTAGTTTTGGTATTTTAAATACATGGTTAGCGGCTTTAGGATTTGAACAGTTTAGAGATTTTGCATGGCTTTCAGAAGTAAAATCCGCTTTATCTTCAGTTGCTGTGGTTCACATGTGGAAAGGGTTTGGATACGGGTTTATTATATTGTTGGCCGGTTTACAAACAATACCCAATGAATTATATGAAGCAGCTGAAGTTGATGGTGCTAATAAATGGCAACAGTTTATAAATGTTACTATTCCTTCAATGCTTCCTGTTTTTACAATGGTTTCGGTATTGACCGTCTTAGGTGCTATGCAGATATTTGATTTGATTTATTCTATGACACAAGGTGGTCCTGCCGGGCATACGGATGTTCCTATAACAAAAATTTATCAGTATATGAATAACGGTGAGTTCGGTTATTCTACCGCTATGGCTGTGGTGTTTGGTTTGTTGTTATTAATAGTGTCTCTTATTCAGTTTTATATAAGCAGGAAAATTAAAAATTAAAAATTGTATATATAGGAAAACAAAATGAATAATATGTTTAAAGTAAAAAGGAATTTTTTAGATATTATCACTTATGCAATCTTAATAGCTGTTGCATTAACTTGTATATTTCCGGTGTTTTGGATGTTGTCATCATCGTTAAAAACAAATGAAGAAATATTTAAACATATGTCTTTATGCCCTGAATCATGGCAATGGAGTAACTATGCGGAAGCTTTTATAAAAGCAAAATTTGGAATGTATTTTTTAAATAGTCTTATTTACACTGTTGTTGGAGTTGGAGCTATTGTTATTATAACATCCATGGCAGCTTATGCTTTTGCAAGGCTTGAATTTTGGGGTAAAAATATTTTGTTTTGTTTATTAATTTCAACTTTATTGATACCTATACCGGGTGCTTTTGTTCCTTTATATCTTTTACTTAAAAGTTTACATTTGTTAGATACAAGAACAGGTCTTTTATTATGTTATATAAGCGGTGGTATTGCTTTTGGATTATTTCTGTTGAAATCCTTTTTTGAAGAGTTGCCCAAAGAAATAGAAGAAGCTGCACTTATAGACGGATGTTCAAGATTTGGTATTTATTGGAGAATAGCTTTGCCCCTTGCAAAACCGGCTGTGGCAACTTTGGTTATAATTCAATGTTTAAATATATGGAATGAATTTTTGTTGGCATTGGTAGTTTTACAGGATACTTCAAAAATGCCTATACAAAGAGGTTTAATGGTTTTTCAGGGAACACACATGACCGATTACCCGTTACTTATGGCAGGTCTTACAATAGCAACAGTTCCTATCGTTGTGATATATCTTCTATTACAAAAACATATCATTAAGGGTATAACTGCCGGTGCAGTAAAAGGATAAAAAACATTTTAATCTTCTGTTACTTGGAGTTTTTTGATGTTTGGCAAGGTTTTTGTTTTTGATTTAGGAAGAGTTATTTTTGATTACGATTTAAACAAATTGTATGAGGCTTTTTCCAAATACTCGGTGAAACCGTTTTTGTTTAAAGATGTTGAATCTTTTATATATGCAAATAAAGAATTAATTTTTCAATACGAAAAAGGTCAAATATCTTCCATAGATTTTTATAAAAAAATTGTAAATGTATTGTCTTTAGAAAATTTGTCTTTTGAAGAGTTTTCTGCTATTTGGAACGATATTTTTACTCCTATGCAAAGTACTATTGATTTAATAAATTCGTTATCAAAAAAGTGCGAATTGGCTATTCTGTCAAATACAAATCAATTACATTTTGATTATTTATATAAAAAATATTCTGATTTTTTTAGTAACTTTAAAAAACTTCATCTATCGTATTTAATGAATGCAAGAAAACCTGAAAAAGAAATTTATGAACAGGTTATCAAAATTCATAATATACAGCCGGAAAATATGTTTTTTACGGACGATATTTATGAAAATATTTGTTCTGCCCGGCTCGCAGGAATAAAAGCATTTCAATTTAAAAACTGTTCTAAATTGGAACAGGATTTAAAAACTTTTGGATTAGAATTAGAATAATGATAAATTTTGGAGTAAGTGTTTCTAAACAAAAAGATATTGAAGATAAATTTATAAAATATAATATAAAAGATTGTGATTTGGTAGAAAAATTTATTCATTCTTCGGGAAACGGCGGGCAGAATTTAAATAAAGTTGCTACTTGTGTTTATTTAAGATATATTCCGTTAAATATAGAAATAAAATGTCAAAAATATAGAACACAATTATTGAACAGATATGCAGCCAGAAAAAAATTAATTGAAGAAATAGAGAAGAAATTATTTGGCGAACAAAGTGAAAAACAAAAGGAAATAGAAAAAATCAGAAGGCAAAAAAGAAAAAGGTCTAAAAGGGCAAAAGAAAAAGTATTGGAAGCAAAGAAATTTAATTCTTTAAAAAAGCAAAACAGGCAAAAAGTTGAAATATAGCAAAATAGCAGTGTATGAAATAAATAAAAATTTGTGACTTTTGAAGAAAATATAAAATTTTTATAAACGATTTATCAAACAGACAGGACAGTTATTAAATAAAAAATATAGTTAAACGACAGATATTGAAATAAACAATAAAATATTAAATTTTTTAGAATATAAAAAATAATCTTTGCTTATAAAAAAATTTTAAAAACGGCATTTTTAAGAGATTGTTAATTTGTATAAAGATAACGGATATATATGGAAATTGATGAAAAAAAAGAATTTGTGTCAAAAAATGAAGGACACAGACAAAGAGTAAAAGATAAATTTTTAAAAACAAAGTTTGAAAATTGGCAAGACTATGAAATTTTAGAATTTGCTTTGTTTTTTGTTGTGCCGAGAAAAGATACAAAAGATATTGCTAAAAATCTTATTGATAAATTTGGAAGTTTAAAAGAACTTTTGCATGCGGATTATGAAGAAATAATGAATTCTCTAAAAGATGTTAAAGGTGTTAAAAGTCATGCAACATTGTTTCTGTATTTTCTAAAATATTTTGCAATTAAATATTCGGAAATAAAAGTTAAACAGAAAGAAAAGTTATCTTCACCGAACGAAGTAGTGACATATTTAAGAAATCTTATAGGTACTTCCGGTGAAGAAAAAATGTATGCAATATATTTGAATGCATCAAATCAGGTTATAGATTGTAAAAAAATAAGTGACGGGACCGTAAGTCGTTCTGCTGTTTATCCTACACTTATAGCAAAGGATTCGTTATTAAAAAAAGCAAGAAGTGTTATTGTATCTCATAATCATCCCGGTGGAACATGCAAACCTTCACAAAATGATATAATAGCAACAGAAGCGGTACAAAAGGCATTAAAAACAATAGAAGTAATTTTATTGGACCATATAATTGTAACGGCTACGGATTATTACAGCTTTAAAGATAATGGTCTGATATAGGAGATATATATGAGCGGCTTATTTGGAGTTATTTCTAAAAGTGAAACTTATTGTATGGATTCCTTAATTTACGGTACGGATTATCAGGCACACATGGGTTCAGAGTATGGCGGACTTGCCGTATTAGGGAAAAATTTTGCAAGATTTATTCATAGAATGAGTAATGCAAATTTTAGAGATAAATTTTTTGAAAGTATAAAAAATCTTGAAGTTCATAGCGGAATAGGTGTAATAAGCGATTTGGAAGAACAACCTATTTATATGAAAACAAAGTTAGGAGATTTTTGTATTGTAACTTCAGGAAGAATAGTAAATATGGAAGAACTTGCTAAAGAAATGATAGATAAAGGAATCTGTTTTAGCGAATTTAGTAAAGTTCATGTAAATATGACGGAACTTGTGGCTAGAATTATATCCGGCGGGCAGACGATACAAGACGGAATAAAAATATTGTTTAGTAAAATAAAAGGCTCTTGTTCATTGTTAGTTCTCACAAGAGAGGGGATTTATGCGGTAAGAGATTATTACGGAAGGACAACACTTGTTTTAGGGCAGAATACGGATTCTTTTGCAGTATGTTCGGAAACTTGTTGTTTTGCAAATTTAGGATATAGAGTAATAAGAGATTTAAATCCGGGTGAAATTGTTTTAATTAACGATGCCGGAGTTAAAGTGCTGGAACCCGGATATAAAGAGAAAAAGATTTGTACCTTTTTATGGATATATACCGGTTTTCCTTCTTCAAGTTATGAAGGAGTAAATTCCGAACTTGTAAGAGAAAAGAGCGGGAGATTATTGGCAAAACAAGATAAAGGAATAAAAGCTGATTTAGTTGCCGGAGTTCCCGATTCTGGTATTGCACATGCAATAGGTTATTCAATGGAATCAGGTATTCCTTTTAGAAGGGCATTGGTAAAATATACTCCAACTTACGGAAGAAGTTATGCACCGCCGTCGCAACATTTAAGAGATTTAACTGCAAGGATGAAACTTATTGCAATTAAGGAAGTTATTGAAGGAAACAGTCTTATATTGCTGGAAGATTCTATAGTTAGAGGAACACAATTAAAGAATTTTACGGTAGAAAAGTTGTGGAATTGCGGTGCAAAAGAAATTCATGTCAGACCGGCATGTCCGCCATTAATGTTTCCTTGTTCTTATTGTAATTCTACAAGAACAAACAGCGAACTGATAACCAGAAGGGCTATCAGAGAAATTGAAGGTCACGATATAGATGATGTATCGGAATATCTTAATCCGACAACTGAAAAATATGCAAAAATGCTTGAATGGATTAGAAAATATTTGAATATTACAAGTTTAAAATATCAAACTTTAGACGATATGATAGAAGCTATAGGATTACCGAAAGAAAATCTTTGTACATATTGTTGGAATGGTAAAGATTGTAATAAATGCGGACAAAAAGAATGTTGATTTAAAAATTAATAATATTATTCTTGCATTGGATAAAAATAGTTGATTGTTGTAAAAATAAAGTATAAAAGAATTTTTTGTTTGAAATATGTGTCTTTGTTCGGTGATAAAAAGAACTTTTAAATAAAAGCAGAATATAATTGTTTTTTATTTGTAATTGTTATAACCGATACAAATTATTGATAAAACAATATAAAAATGTTAGAATTTTTAAGCTACAATATAAAATATATAATGTAGAGTGTATATTATATTCTTTTTATGTATATTGTACTTTGTGTATTTAAAAAAAACGAAGGAGGATGGTCAAAAATGTCAAAGATGATTGAAGTTCGTTGGCATGGTAGAGGCGGTCAAGGTGCAAAAACAGCTG
>ONUQ01000082.1 GCA_900321055.1 uncultured Elusimicrobia bacterium | reverse complement strand
CCATGGACTACGAGGTTGATTGTTGCCTTTTGATCTACCTCTACCACCACCGTGCGGATGGTCAACTGAGTTCATGGCGGTACCGCGTACATGAGGTTTCTTACCGAAGTGGCGATGTCTTCCAGCTGAACCTATTGACATATTTTCATGTTCAATATTTCCAACTTGTCCCACTGTTGCATAACACCTAACTAAAACTAGTCTGATTTCTCCGGAAGGCATCCTTACATGAGCATATTCATCTTCTTTCGCGAGTAACTGTGCAGAAGATCCGGCTGTTCTTACAAGCTGGGCTCCTTTTCCCGGAACTAGTTCTAAATTATGAATAAATGTACCTACAGGCATTGCAGAAAGAGGAAGTGCATTACCTTCTTTTATCTCGGCATTCGGACCGGACATTACAACATCCCCTACTTTCAAACCTTTAGGTTGTATTATGTATCTTTTTTCTCCATCTTCATACTGAACCAATGCGATTCTACTGGATCTATTCGGATCATATTCTATTGAAAGAACCTTTGCAGGCATATTGATTTTATCTCTTTTAAAATCAATAATTCTGTAGTATCTTTTATGCGCACCACCTCTAAATCTTACCATAACTTGCCCGGTATTGTTTCTTCCACCGGTCTTTTTAGCAGGCATAAGCAAAGACTTTTCAGGCTTATTAGTTGTTATCTCTGAAAAATCTTCCACTGTAATAAATCTTCTTACAGAAGTGTACGGCTTAAATGTTTTTACTGGCATAATATTTTCCTATTTATCGGGCGGAAAAGCTACTTTTTCATAGCTCTCTCTTAATTTACCTACTTAGACTTCTATTTTTTACAATATAACTTCTAAGAGATGACCCATATTTTTGCTTAAATAATTAAGCTTCTTCTATTGTTATTTCCTGACCGTCTTTAAGCTTTACAATTGCTTTCTTCCAGTCACTTTTCAAACCTTCATACATACCCATTCTCTTTGATTTACCGTTAAAAATTGCTGTATGTACACTTACTACTTTTACATTAAACATTTCTTCTACTGCTTGTTTTATTTGATACTTATTAGCATCCTTATCAACAACAAAAGTATATTTTCCTTCTTTTTCTTTAGCAACAGATGCTTTTTCTGTTACAAGTGGCTTTTTAATAATGTTTCTTATATTCATTTTACTCTCTCTTATGCTTGCTTTTCTTTTATGCTATCAATTGCTTCAGGTGTTGTAACAATTTTGTCTGCCCATAAAACTTGATAAGCATTTAAATTTGCAATTTGTTCTACAACAACATTTTCTATATTTCTTGATGCAATTTTTACAATTTCATCTTTTTTAGGAAGAGCTATTATAACTTTTTTCCCATCAACCTTTAATTTTTTCAAAAATGCTGCTATATTCTTTGTCTTTGCTTCTTCAAATTTAATTAAATCAATCAAAATCAAATTATTCTCGTTAGCTAAGTTAGCAAATGCCATACTTAAAGCAAGTTTTCTTTTTTGTTTTGACATTTTTTGATAATAATCTCTTGGTTGTGGACCAAACACAATACCACCTTTTCTCCAAAGAGGTGAATTTCTTTGTCCTGCTCTTGCATTACCTGTTCCTTTCTGTTTCCATGGTTTTGCACCTGAAAATGAAGTTTCTCCTCTTGTTTTTGTAGCATGAGTTCCTGCTCTTAAGTTTGCAAGATAACCTGTTGTTACTTCATGGAGAAGAGCTGTCTTAACTTCAGTATTAAAAAATGCCGGAAGTTCATATCTTCCTTTTTCTTTACCATCAACGGTATAAACTATTGTATCCATTATCTTTTTGTCCTATTACTAATTTTTATTTTTTCTTTGCTACTTTCTTTTCTTCTACCTTAACAACAGGAACTTTTTTTATTGTATTATTAACAATAAGAGTACCTGTTTTTACAGAAGGAACCGCTCCTCTAACGAGAAGAACATTTTTTTCTGCATCTACACTTACAACTAATAGCTTTTGTATTGTAACATATTCTTGCCCTAAATGTCCAGACATTCTTAAACCTTTCAATAATTTTTGTGGACCTTGTGCACCTGATGAACCTCTTGCTCTCATTCTATCAGATTGACCTCTTGTTCTGGGTTGCATACCAAAGTTGTGTCTTTTTATAACACCTGCAAAACCTTTACCTTTTGTAAGACCACAAACATCAACATAGTCTCCTGCTTTAAATACATCAGCTTTTATTTCCTGACCTATTGTTAAACCGGAAACATCATCAAGTCTAAATTCTCTTAAAACTTTTTTTGGAGCTATATTATTTTTCTTCAAATGTCCCAATTGAGCTTTTGTCAATTTTTTTTCTGCAACATCTTTAAAACCTAACTGAACAGCATTATAACCGTCTGTTTCAACAGTTTTTATAGCAGTAACTACACATGGTCCTGCTTCTATTACTGTTACCGGCATAAGTCTGCCTTTTTCATCAAAAACCTGTGTCATTCCTATTTTTGAACCAATTATTGACTTTAACATAATTTCTCTCTACTTTATATTTTTTTAATGAGAAGTTGAAAACGAAAATATATATTCTTTCAGATTACTAAACTTTACAAAATTTATGCTGAAAATTTTAGTCTAACAGTTGAATATATTTGAAGGATTATAAAATTTATTTCATAAATTTTGATAATTCTAAATTTTTTGCTTTGCAAAGAAACTTCAAATTATTCAACTGCTAAACTATTTAATATTTCAACCGTTCGGTTTATCAACTTTTCAACTGCTAAACTACTTAACTCTATGTATTTTGCAAAAGCAAAATTACATTTTTATTTCAATATCTACTCCGGCAGGAAGATCCAATTTCATTAATTCTTCTACCGTATTTCCTGAAGGTTCACAGATATCAACCAATCTCTTATGAACTCTCATCTCAAACTGTTCTCTTGATTTTTTATCAGTATGAACTGATCTGTTAACAGTATATTTCTTTATATTTGTAGGAAGAAGCATCGGACCGGTAATTGTTGCACCTGTTCTTCTTGCTGTTTCTACAATTTTCTTTAAAGAATCGTCTAACATTTTGCAATCATAAGAACGAAGTTTTATTCTTATTCTATCAGTTTTATTTACTTCTACTTTTTCATTTGACATATTTTTTTCCTGTATTTAATTATTCAACAATCTTAGTAACAACACCGGATCCAACTGTTCTTCCGCCTTCTCTTATTGCAAATCTCAATTGTTCATCCATTGCT
>ONUQ01000101.1 GCA_900321055.1 uncultured Elusimicrobia bacterium | reverse complement strand
GAAAAAAAATATCCGCTAAAAAACAAAAAATGTTTTTTAGCGGAAGAAACTTTACCAAAACAACTATCTTTATTTAAATAAAGATAGTTGTTATTTTTATATATAATTTTACTTTAAACTTTTATATACATCAGCAACTTCTTTTAATAAAGCAGGAATATCAAGCTTTTGAGGACATTTGTTTTTGCATACTCCGCAATTTATACATTTATCTGCCCTATGTTCTTCTTTTATTGTTTCATAAGCTATAATAAATCTGTCTTTTCTGTTACTGGACTTATACTGATTATATAGTTTTTAGGTATATCTATTTCAACAGGACAACCTGTACAATATTGACAATAAGTACAAGATATTGCTCCTGAAGAATTATAAACATTTATTGCATTTGAAAGAACAGCTTGTTCCTTTTCGCTTAACGGTTTAAAATTTGTAAAAGTTTTAACATTATCCTCAACCTGTTCAAATTCTGTCATACCGCTTAAAACAACAAACACATTAGGTAAACTTGCGGAATATCTTAAAGACCAGGCTGACGGAGAATCATTTGGATTCTCTGCCTTTAATATTTCAACCGCTTTTTCTGTTAATGTTGAAAGCTGTCCGCCTTTTAACGGATTCATTACAACAACCGGAAGCCCTGCTTTTGTTGCAATATCATATTGCCTTTTTGCATCAACAGTTGTCCAATCTATAGGGTTAATGGGAAGTTGAACAAAATCCCATTTATAAGTGTTTATTACTTCTTCTAAGAGTTCCGGTGTATCATGTATAGAAAATCCTAAATATTTTATTTTGCCTTCTTTTTTCTTTTCTAAAAGTTGTTCATAAACATTGCATTCTTTTAAAACATTCCATTCTCTTTTGTTTATGTTATGTGCTAAATAGAAATCAAAATAATCCGTTTGACATTTTTTTAATTGCTCTTCAAATATAGGTATAACTTCGGATTTATCTTTTAATATTCTTAACGGCATTTTATCTGCAAGATAATAACTGTTTCTCGGATGTTTGCTTAATACGGTACCTGTTGCCAGTTCGGATTTACCGCTATGATAAAACCATGCCGTATCAAAATAGTTTATACCATGTTCAATTGCATAGTCTATCATTTTTTGTGTTTTTTCAATATCCGGTTCTCCATTATTTTGAGGGAGTCTCATCATTCCAAAACCTATAATTGAAACATCAATGTCCTTATATTTTTTTGTAAAAACTTTATCTGCCAGTTTTTTTGTTTGAGTTACTACTTTTTTACAAGCAGACAAAACCACTGCACCTATTGTTGTAAATAATGCAGATTTTAAAAATTCTCTTCTGTTCATTTTTTTCTCCAATTATATTATTTACTACTTGATTTATTACTTGTTTTTTTTAAATTTTTAAATATTTTATATGCTTTTTTAGGTTTATCTATATTTTTTACTTTTTCTTCCATAGGGCATAAACCGTCTTTTTTTCTGTTTTGAATATATTCAACGATTTCTTTTGCCGAATATTCTACATTATATTTTTCAAAAACAGTTATGGCATCTTTAGCAATAATATTTGTATGAACTTGTTTTACTCCGCCGTAAACCATAAGCAAAGCTGCAGCTTTACCTACAAGTTTATCTATAACTATTGCATTTTTTAACCCTTTCTTCTCAATTTGTATCAGTAAAGGTTCAATTCCATGTTCGTCTTGATATGAAATATTGCCGTCTTTATATACCAATAAGCTGTGGTTTCCTAATTTTAAAGATAATGCCGATATATCAAAAATATCTTTTTTTTCGGTTTGTGCAAAAGAAACAGACTGAAAAGAAACTGCTAAAAAAAATACAAAACTTAACATAAAAAACTTAAATTTTAAATTCATTTTTTTACCTCTCTATTTTATAAAATTTGTGGTTATCTTCTCTTCTCTATTAGGTAGCTCTACTTTCTTTATGGCATTTAGTATCCATATCATGTTATATCCGATATGTCTCATAATTTGAAGACCTTCTAAATCTTTTTCAACATCTTCCGGTTTTGAGCCGTGAACCATATTCCAATAATTAGAAGAAACTATCGGCATTTTATTTATTGTAAAATATTTATTTATTATATCTAATGAAGCTGTCGTTCCTGCTCGTCTGGCAGATACTACTGCTGCACCGGGTTTATATGCCAAAAATTTCCCGCCGGCAAAAAAAACTCTATCCAATACGGATAAAAGTCGCCCGCTGGGATGTGCATAATAAACAGGAGAACCAAAAACAAAGCCGTCTGATGTTTTTGCTTTTTCTATAATTTCATTAACTATATCATTTTCAAAAATACATTTATTCTCATTTTTTGCACAACCACGACAGCCGATACAATCTTTAATTGCATCTTGCCCTGTTTGAATTATTTCTGTTTCTATATTTTCCCGGTTTAATACCTTTGTAACTTCCGTTAAAGCTCTAAAAGTACAACCGTTTTTATTACAACTTCCGTTTATAAGTAAAACTTTCATATATTCTCCTTAAAAAATTATACAACTTTTTTAATTATATCATATTTTATATGATTTTTTTTTATAGAGAGACATATATTTACTATTTTAACTTATTTTAATATGTATTAAAATTCAAGAATAGATATTTAATATTAAATGTATATGTGGGGGAAATAAAATTTTTTTGTTGGGATAATATTTGCTTAATGTTAATTATAAATCGGGATTACTACAGGCTTTTTTGATACGGGATTGGTATGAATAAGTATGGTTATATTATAAACTTTTTCAATATCTTTATAATTTAAAACTTTTTCCGTACTACCAAAATTCAAGACTTTTTTATTATCAAGTAAAACAATATCCGAACAAAACTCACCTGCCAGATTTAAATCGTGAATGGTAGTAATAATTGTTTTATTATATTTTTCGTTCAACATTTTTAATAATTTAAATATTGTTGCTTGATTACCGATATCAAGATGTGATGTCGCTTCATCAAGACAAATAATATCTGTTTGTTGTACCAATGTTTGTGCCAATAAAACTTTTTGCTTTTCTCCACCGGAAAGTTCGTTGATGTTCTTGTTTTTAAGTTGTTTTATTTGTGTAAAATCCATTATATCATCAACTATTTGGAAATCTTGTTTTGTAGGTAACTTAAACATATTTATATAAGGATACCTTCCAAACATAACAAAATCTTTTACACTAAACGAAAAATCAAATTGTATGGTTTGTGGCATAAAAGAAATCTTTTTTGCCAACACATTTTTTGATGTTTTATAAATATCTTCATCATCAATAAAAATATTTCCTTTTGTCGGCTTTAAAAGACCTAGGATAGACTTTAATAATGTACTTTTTCCTACTCCGTTTTTACCAATAATTCCTATGAACGATTTTTCTTCAAATTTTAAAGATATGTCTTCAAGCACTATTATTTTATCATAAGATAATGAAATGTTTTTTATATCAATCATATAGATATTTTACCTGCTTTTTTTAATAGTAAGAAAACAAAAAAGAAACCACCGATTATACTTGTTATTACTCCTATGGGAATTTCTATCGGAGCAATTACCGTTCTGCTTATGGTATCGCATATTAGCAAAAATATGGAGCCTGTAATTGCAGAAAACGGCATTAATATTCTATTATTATTACCGACAAATTTTCGTGTAATATGTGGAATCATAAGTCCTACAAAACTTATTACTCCGCAACAACTTACAATACAGGCTGTGATTAATGAACTTAAAAGAAAAAGATATTTTACTGTTCTTGATGTGTTTACTCCTAAAGAATTTGATTTTTCGTTTCCCAAACTTATTATATTTATAACATTTCCTAAACAACACAAAATTATCACACAGATAATTACAAATATTGTTACTACATATAATAGTCTATCATCAAAAAAAGAAAGGTTTCCCATAAGCCACATAAATGCAGAATATAGTTTATCTGAAGATGATATTGAAAAAACTAACATTACGGCTGAAGAAAAAATATAACTTGCAACTACACCGGAAAGTATCATGCTGTTAGAATCAAATTCTTTTTTTGAATTTATTATATATACAAAACCGACAGATAATAATGCTCCGCAAAAGCCCAATAAAGGTAAAAACACCCAAGATAATTTTGTTATACCAAAAGCAAAACCGATAGAGGCTCCAAATGCTGCACCGCCTGAAATTCCTAATGTAAAAGGATCTGCTAACGGGTTTCTAAGTACTCCCTGAAAAACACATCCGCTACAGGCAAGACCTGCCCCTGCAACTATTGCAAGTATAACTCTTGGTAATCTTATCTGATTAATTATTGTATAAGTATTTTCATCTGAACTAAAAAACAAAGATTTAAACATTTCAATAATAGAAATATCACTTATACCGGATAGCATGGATATAATAAATATAATAACTAAAACGATTAATAATAAAATAAACTTGAATAATAATTTCATTAAAAGACTAAATCTGTTTGAATCTTAATTTTTCTTGTTATAAATCTGCCAATACTTAAATCTTATATTATCACAACTTTACATCAATCTGTTTTCCAAAATTTCTTTGCACTTTTGGATTCCTTTTACAAATCTTTTGGGTGTTGGAATAAAAATATCATCTGCTTCTAACAGGTAAATATTATTGTTTTTAACAGCCGATATATTTTTATATTTATTCCATTTTATAATTTCCTGTTTGCTTACATCTCCCATATTTACAAGCAATATTATATCCGGATTTTTTTCTATAACGGATTCTACACTTATGTTAGGATATCTCATATCTAAATTTTCAAAAATATTTATTCCGTTTATATATTTGTTATATTCGTTTGCAAAACTCCGATTACCTACGGTAAATATCGGGTTTGCTCCTATTTCCCAAAAAATTTTTTCTTTGTTTTTATTTTTGTTTTTACTTTTACTTTCGTTACTTAAATTTAAAATTTCTTTTTTCACATCATTTATTATTTGTTTTGCTTCTTTTGATTTAGATAAATAATCTGCAAGTTTTTGAAAATTAAAACAAATATCTTCAAAATTAGAATATGTATCCATAATGTATATGTTTAATTTTAATCTGATTAATCTGTCAATGACCGATTTATAATTTCCTTCTTTTGTTGCTATAACCAAATCAGGTTTTAAAGATATAATTTTTTCTATATTCGGTTCGGTAACTGTTCCAACCTTTTCTCTTTTAAAATTATTATCTTTGCAGTAAACAGTATTTGCCACTAATTCTTTATCTATGCCAAGTTCATACAAACTTTCTGTAACCGATGGAGCAAGAGATACTATTCTTTTATATTCGGCAAAAAGATTTGTTGTAATAAAAAATAAAACTGATATAAATAAAATTTTTTTCATAACATATTTTACACTTTTAATTGTTTTCATTAATTATAAAACAATTAATATTCAATTCCTTCTTGTGCAGGAACCCCTTCATTATAAGGATGTTTTACTTCTTTTATTTCACTAACTAAATCTGCAATGTTTATAAGTTTTTGACTTGCACCTCTACCGGTTATAACAATATTAGATTTTTTATTCAGTTTTTTTATTATATCTATAAACAAAGTTTCATCTATAAAATTATCTCTTATTGCTATATTGAATTCTTCTAAAACTATTAAATTATATTTGTTATTTTGTGAGATGTCTTGTAATTTGTTTAATGATTGTTCGCATTCCCGTATAACTTTTTCTTTTGAAACTTCTTTAAAACAAAACGGATGTTGTTTTGCAAAAGAAAAGAAATCTAACCCTTCAAGTTTAGTTAAAATGTTTTGTTCACCATAAAAATTTTCACCTTTAAAAAGCTGAACTAAACAAACTTTTTGATTATGTCCCAAAGCTCTAATTATTTGACCTATTGAAGATGTAGTTTTTCCTTTACCGTTTCCGGTAATTACTAATATCATAATTTTCTCCAACATACAGACTTTAAATATTCCGACAACAATATCTAAAATTTAAAGATATGAATTAAGTTGATGAATTTAGGAGTAGAGAAGATTAAAGCTCTTTTTATTCAAAATTAAAGTATTTATAAGTAGAATTTTAGTGAAAACGATACATAAAATTCAAAAGTATAAGTAAAAATGAGCCTTTTATGATAAACAGTTTTTCTCTTTATATACACAAAAAAAACCACTTCCTAAAAAAAGAAGATGGCTGATAAATACTATTAAAATAAAATTCTCTCCCCTGGAAAAGCAAACAACAAAAAGATATATAATAGACCGGACTACAAGAAAACTTGATTACCGTTGCCGGGCAGTGTCCGAATTGCAATAATGCTCACGGAACTTCCTTTACATATCCCAAATTAAAGAACTTCAATTGGGCCTGGTAGGACTTGAACCTACGACCATTCGATTATGAGTCGAGTGCTCTAACCAACTGAGCTACAGGCCCTCTTAATAAAGCAACACTGTG
>ONUQ01000099.1 GCA_900321055.1 uncultured Elusimicrobia bacterium | reverse complement strand
GTGTCCGTTACCCGATGAAAATACAAAAAAGCAGTTGTCAGATAATCAAAAAAAGCTATTATGTCTTTTAGAAAAAGAAGAAGTAAACAATAAAGAAACAAATTATGTTTTTTATAGCAGATTTAAATATTGGAAAAAAGGAATAAAAGATTTTTTTAAGAGTTTTTTCAAAACAATAAGAATTCCGTTTTTAAATAATAAAAAGGAATATGTGTATATAGCATTTATTCCGAATGGCGGAATAGGCGATTTTATTCGTCAAAAATCTATATTAAATTCAATGATTGATATGAATAAGAACATCATTATTGATATTTATAATAAAAAGGCTCGCAAATACGGAATATTTAAAGATATAGAAAAGCACATTAGATTGTTTATTAATAAAAATGCCGTTAACATAACATCTTTGTTTTATGATATTATTATTTCTTTTGAGAAGTATGAGGATGGTGTATTTATAAATTTCAAGAAAAAAACAAATAAAGTTTTTATTAATAAGTTAAAATCTAATATATAAATATACAAAAACAAATATTTTCAAAGTTTTAATAATAATTTTTGCATAAGCGGAAGACAGGATAAGATAATTAACAGATATAAAATTATTTGCGGTGTTGATGATATAAATTCTGATTTAAAATTATTATATAACAAATCTTCATTAGAAAAATTTAAAATATTTAATGATACTTTGTATATTACTTTTCAAAACGGGCATGGACCAATTAGTCATAAAGAAAACACTCATATAAAATGTTGGGATACAAAAAAGTGGGAAGAATTGCTATCTTTATTGAAGACCAATTTACCCGATAATATTAAAATTGTCCAAGTCGGATTAGACGGGTATATTTTTGATAAGGCTGATATTAAATTGGCAGGCAAGACGAATTTTGATGAATTATGTTCCGTGCTGGAAAGGTCTGTTTTACATATAGATACTGATGGCGGTTGTGTTCATATATGTAAAGCTTTAGGAACCACAAGTTTAGTTTTGTTTGGTCCGACAGATGTTGATTATTTGGGTTATGATAACAATATTAATATTGCATCATCGTTATGTGGAAATTGTTTTAGGCCGGACTATATTTCTACCAGTACTAAATGTCCGTTAGGATACAGTAAACCATTGTGTATGGAATCTATTTCTCCACAATTTGTTTTTCATACTGTTACCGAATATCTAAAAACAAAAGGTATAATTAATAACAATGATATGTAATGTAAACAACTATATTTTAGTTTCAGTATTAATTTTTACTATCAATTTTAACTTTCATTCTTAAAGCTAATCCCGTAAACTCTAAATATCTGCGAAGAAAAAAACTAAAAGCAATAGTAGCATACTTTTGATTGTGCAATTTTTTCACTGAATAACTTTTTTAAGAGCTTAAATTATGGCATCTGTGTAAATCATAAACATATAAATATGTTCTATTATGCACCATGTATGTGAATATGGAAATTAACTTATCGGCTTGTTCTAAAATTATTTTAGATTTACCATTATCTTTTCTTTAATACCATTTATTTATTGTATTAAAGAATTCAGCGACACAAAATTTCCTTTCTTTTTTTATTTCAGCCTCCTTCCTACTCCACATTGTATTATATTCATAAAATTTTTTTACGGCTCATTGACAAACTGTTGTTTTTATGCTACACTTAAAGAAAGACAAAACCGGGATTTATTAAATGATAAAGATAAAAGCTACAGAGGAATTTATACTTTGGTTAAATATAAGTAAAACTAAAAATAGAAAGTTTTATCAAGAAGTAATTAAAAGAGTTAATAGAGTAAAAATAGGAAATTTTGGGGATTACAAAGATTTAAAAGATAATTTATTTGAATTAAGATTTTTTAATAAAGGATGTGCCGGTTTAAGAGTGTATTATACAATAAAAGCAAACGGAGAAATAATTTTATTATTAACAGCAGGGAATAAAAGTAGTCAAACTAAGGATATTAATAAAGCAAGAGAACTAATAATTAAATACAAAGAGGCATAAAAATGAATAAAAAAAATAAAATAAAAGTTTATGATTTTGATGAAGTTGTAATAAGAGATTTTAAAGAAAACCCTGCTTTATTAAAAGAATTTAAAGTTTCTATAGTAAAAGATTATAAAAAAGATAAAGATTTAAGAGCTTTTAAAGAAAATTTAAAACTTATTATTAAAGCAGAAAGAGGATTAGCAACTAAAATATCAAGGCAAACAAAAATTGATAGAGCCGGAATATATAG
>ONUQ01000175.1 GCA_900321055.1 uncultured Elusimicrobia bacterium | reverse complement strand
GATAAAGTTTGTTGCATGGCTTATACAACAATTAAAAAATAATGTAGAAAAAATAGATTTAACTGAAGGTTCTCAAACAAGAGATTTTATATATGTTGATGATGTAGTTAATGCTTATTTATGTGTTATTGAAAATTATTCTAAATTAGTTATGGGGAAACTAAATCAATTTAAAGTCGGAACAGGGGTAAGAATATCTATAAAAGATTTTGTAATAACAGTAAAAGAAGAATTTCATAATACAAAAACGAAGTTAAATTTTGGGGCAGTTCCTTATAGAAAAAATGAAGTATTGGAATATTCTGTTGATAATTCCTCTTTAAAATTTTTAGGTTGGGAACCAACAGTCTTTGTAAAAGAAGGAATTAAAAAAATATTAGAAATAGAAGGAAGATAAATAATGAAATACTTAATTACAGGCAGTTGTGGCTTTTTAGGATCAAATATAGCTTCACAAGTTTTGAAACAAAAAGATGAATTAGTAGTTTACGACAATTTATCTAGAGTAGGTAGTGAACAAAATTTACAATGGTTAAAAACATTTGGGAATTTTAAGTTTATAAAAAATAGTACATCTGATTTTGATGAAATATCAAAAGTTATAAAAGAAGAACAACCTGACATTATTTATCATTTAGCAGGGCAAGTTGCAATGACAACATCAATATCTAATCCGAGACTAGATTTTGAGACAAATGTTTTAGGTAGTTTCAATGTTTTGGAAAGTGTAAGACAGTTTTGCCCTAAAGCAATAATTATATATTCATCAACAAATAAAGTTTTTGGAGATTTAGAATATTTACAATATGAAGAAACAGATACAAGATATATTTGTAAACAATATCCTAACGGATTTGATGAAACTACAAATTTAGAATTTCACTCTCCTTACGGATGTTCTAAAGGTTCTGCAGATCAGTATATGCTTGATTATGCAAGAATATTTAAACTTAATACAATTGTTTTTAGACATTCTTCCATGTATGGAGCAAGACAATTTGGAACATTTGATCAGGGTTGGATAAGTTGGTTTTGTCAAAAAGCGGTAGAAACAACTTTAGATAAAAATACAACTTTTACAATATCAGGTAACGGTAAACAAGTTAGAGATGTTTTGTATTGTACCGATATGATAGATTTATATATTACAGCTCCAAAATATATAGAAAAAGCAAAAGGTCAAGTTTTTAATATTGGTGGCGGAATGACAAATAGTTTATCGCTCTTGGAACTGTTTGATATTTTAGAAAAAGAATTAAAAGTAAAACTTAATTATACAAAGTTACCCCCAAGAGAAAGTGATCAAAAAATATTCGTTGCAGATATAACCAAAGCTAATAAAATATTTAATTGGTCTCCCAAAGTTGACAGTTTAACCGGTATTAAAAATATGATTAATTGGGTAGAAATAAACAGATAATCTATCTTTTTTTAAAAGAAATATTAGAAATATTAAAGCTTTTATTCACCGAAAAGTTAGTATTCAAATTGATATAAAATTTTGTTTTTAATACAATGATGTTTTAGAGGGCTTTTACCATGTATAAAAAACTAAAAAATTCACCTATAAAAGAATGTGTTATAGGAATAGGTATTAAAAATTATTTTGATTGTGAGTTAAAGACTAAATCTATTTATAATGAAATAGAAAAAATGTATCCGAAAATTTCAGCAACAACAAAAAATGATATAAAAATAAAAGGAAAAGATATAGATACACAAGTTGTCTCAAACGGTTATAGGTTTTCTAATGAATTCAATAAAGAATATTTATTTATTGAAAAAAATAGAGTGGCTTTTGCTGATACAAATAAATATGAAAATTTTGATATTTTTTTTAGTAAATTTGATAGAGTGTTAAATATAATTAAAAAATATTTACCTATAGAACACATTGAACAGATAGCATTAAAATATGTAAATCATATAATTTTAGACCAAGATGAAGTTGTCAATAAACAAAAGATAAAATTTCTACCTAATTTTGCAGTATTAAACAAAGATGAATTATTTGCAAAATTAATAGGTTTTGGTGGTAATTATATATTACAATCAGAAAAATATACCAATATCAAAGCATTGGTTAATTCATCATTACAATTTATTGGAGAAAATCCAAAATTACAAGTTGTTTTTAATATTGATACGATTGCTGATGTTACTAAAGAAAAAATTAGTTCTAATAATTCTGATAGAATAGCAGAATATATATTAAAGTTAAAAGACTTTAAAAATGAAATCTTTTTTGCAAATGTAGATGTTGATATAAAGGAGTTTAACAAATGAAATATATTCCGATTCCTGTTAATTCAAGTAATATTTCATCTTTTAATAAGATTCCTCAGTCTTTAGAAAATTTAAATGTTTTTAAGAATGATGAACAAGAAAAGGATTTTATTGACAATTTTTATGAAGAATTTAAATTAAATATTTTAGATAAAGATAAGTTCATAAAATTTGATGAATTGCTTGAAATTAGAGAAGAAGCACAAGAGAATGGTATAAAATTGGATGAAAAAACAATAGAACATGCTATAAATTTCTTAACTTGCATATTTAATGAATTTATAGATATTCCGTATATATCGTATAATGAATTAAAAGAAGTAAGTTTCACTTGGGATACATCACATAGTAGAATTTATACAACAATTGATAAAGATGGAGTAATTAATTTTAGTAATGTTGAATATTCAAATGTAAATAAGTATTCTACCGAACAATCAAATATAGAAGATTTTAAAGATTTGGTTACAAGGATTAAAAATGTCTTTTAATAATTCAAAAGATATTTTCAATGACGAGAGTATTGTTTCAAGACATATAAATAATAGAAGATATATACATAAAAGTCCTCAACAAAAAGTCTCTCCCGTAAAACCGGATGCATTTGTATATCCTGAACAAGAAAAAGCTCTTTCTTTAGTGCAAATTGATGGATTAAGTGAAAGAGAAATTTGGGATATTGGTGATAATAAAATATTTAAAAATGCACATAAAAGTTCAAAAGAAAAGTTTAAAACTATAGCAAGAGCAGATATGATAGTAAGAAATTTAAAGGCACTAAATATTAGTGGCTTTTGTATAAAAAGAGATAATGCCGGTTTTGATAGGCATGTTACGGCTATAAGCAATATGGAAAAAAGATTATTTGCTAATCAGCTTTCATTAAGTTGTAAATTAGTAATAAGATTAGATTATTAATATGTAATAAATTATGCTTTTTTATTCTTTTATGTTTTTATACTTTTATACAAAAATACAATAACTATGATATATAAAAAAAGAACAATATCCGTATTCCCGGTCTTCTGTTAATCGGTGTATGTGTATTGTAAATTAACAAGTAAAATGTTAAAATACAGGGTGTTATGTATAAGAGAAGACTTCAAAAAATTATTTCTGATATTTATAAGGTGATAGAATATGAATAATATTCAACTGTCAATATGTATACCGACATATAATAGAGAAAAATATCTTAAAGAGTTATTGGATTGTATATTAAATCAACTGAAAGATATTGAAGATGATGTTGTTGAAATTTGTGTT
>ONUQ01000143.1 GCA_900321055.1 uncultured Elusimicrobia bacterium | reverse complement strand
TATGGAAATTAAAATTCCTATTGCAAATATTGATGACATCATACTTGAACCGCCATAAGATAATAAAAGCAACGGAAGTCCTGTTACCGGCATAAGTCCCATAACCATTCCTAAATTTATCACACTATAAAAAGCAAACATTGTTGCTATCCCTATTGCAACAAGTGAACCGAACCTGTCTTTTGCCTGTTTGGCTATAACCAAAGCTCTCCATATAAACAAAAAATAAAACAATAGTGTAAGTTGAGCAATTAAGTATCCGCCTTCTTCACCTATTACCGAAAAAATAAAATCCGTTCTTTGTTCCGGCAAAAAACCCAATTGTGTTTGTGTTCCTTTAAAAAATTTTTTTCCGGAAAATTTTCCTGCCCCTATAGCTATTTTTGATTGTATAATGTTGTATCCCGCACCTCTGGAATCTATTTCCGGATTTAAAAAAACTATTAATCTTTTTCTTTGGTATTCTTTCAACAATTTGTTTACAACTACGGAAGAAATTGCCCCTGAAAAAATAATACTTAAAAACAGTATGGGATAAACCCAACTGATATGTATTCTAAGTTTATATAAAAACCATTTTATTAAAATAACAATCAAAATTATAGAACAAAAAATAATTACTATACTTTGAATATTTGACAGAGCATTAACAAAAAAATTTAATGTCGGACTGTTTTGAACGAGTTCGGGTTGAAGTTTAAAGAAAGTTATAAGAAGCGGTATTAATACCGAAATAGAACCATACATAGTTACACCGATTATATGTGTTAACTTTGCACCTGCGACATACAACATTACAAGTGTTATGGGAAAATAAGATATTGTTGATGAAAAATCAGGTTGTAACATTATAAGAATGAAATGAATTACGGTAAAACATAATGTCCCTATAAATACGGATATTTTTGTTACTTTTTTCCAATGATTATCAATAAAGGATGCAATTGATAAAATCAACATAAGTTTAGTTATTTCTACCGGTTGAAAAGAAAAAAAAGGTAAATCAAACCATCCCTTTGTTCCTTTATGTTCCGCACCGAACAATACTACCGAAATTAACAATATACATGAAAGAAAATATATAAACTTTCCGAAATGTTTGTAATACTGATAATTAAAACTTGCAAGAACAAGCATACCTATAAAACCGATAAACAATGCAACAAATTGTGTAGTTATATATCTTGTAGGATTAGAAAGATTTGAACTTGCGGAATATATTGCAATAAATCCTATAAACAGTAAATATACAAGTGATATTACAAAAGTTAAATCTATATTATCTATAATTCTGGAGAAAATTAATTTAATGTTTGATATTATTTTTTTCATAAACAAACTCTTCATCCTCGGGAGTATCAACAATATTAAAATATTGTTTAAATATTTCTCTTGCTATCGGTACGGAATTTTTTCCGCCGAATCCGCCGTTTTCCACTATAACCGCAAGTGCAAGTTTTGGATTATTGCTTGGAGCATAAGCTACTACCCAAGCATGATCTTCGCCGTGCGGATTTTCCGCTGTTCCTGTTTTTGCGGCAACTTTAATATTTTTAAATTTTGTTCTTTTTGCCGAACCGTAATCAACTACCGCTTCAAGTGCTTTATTTAGTTGTTCCCAAGTATAGTTATCAAGTTCTATTTTTTCATTTTCTTCGGGTTCATGTTTAAATATTATTTCTTTTGTAGAGGAATCTGTTATTTTATCAACAAGATAAGGTTTATAAGACATTCCTCTGTTTGCTATTGTTGCCATAAGGTTTGCCATTTGCAAAGGTGTTACCCATAAAGCACCTTGCCCTATGGCTAAAATTGCAGTATCACCTTTTAGCCATGTCATCTTCATTTTTAATTTTTTCCATTCGGGTGTCGGTATAAACCCTTTCTTTTCGGAAGCAATATCTATTCCTGTTTTTTCTCCTAACCTGAATTTTTTTGCATACTCAACAATAACTCTAACTCCTAAATCTAAACCCAGTATGTAAAAATATGTATTACAGGAATAAGCCATAGCGGATATAAGATTTATTTTTTTGTGTCCGGCTCTTGATGAACAGGCATAAACTCTATTTCCCAACTCAAAGTATCCCGTACAATATTGTATTGTGTTAGGATTATAATGTAAATAATCAAGTGCTGCAATAAAAGTAATGATTTTAAATATTGAGCCGGGAGGATATAAAGCCTGAATACATCTGTTAAAAAACGGCAATTTTTTATCTTTTAAATAATTTCTATAATCTTTCGGCGATGAAATTTTATTTAAATCATAACTCGGACAAGATACCATACATTTTATTGCACCGGTTTTAACATCTATTGCAACGACAGCTCCTTTTCCCGAAGATGAATTTTTTAGAGCTTCATAAGCTATGGTTTGCAGTTTAGAGTCTATTGTTAAATATAAATTGTTTCCCGTTACGGGTTTTTCGTATGAGAATGTTTTATTGTATCTGCCTCTGGCATTTACTTCAAAAGAAAACCCTCCGGCTTTACCTCTTAAATATTTGTCGTAATATTGTTCTATTCCGCATCTTCCGATAATATCACCGACTTTTAAATCTGGATCTTCAATGTTGTCTGTTTCTTCAAGTTTAATTTCGTTTACATAACCTATAATATGTGCATTTTCAATTGAATGGTTACAAACTCTTTTAGGATCTTTTACTACATATATTCCGGGTAAGAAAAGTCTGTTTTCCTGTATTTTAAAAACTTCTTCTTTTGTTAAGTTTTCTGTAAGTTTTACCACTCTGCCGTATCTCCAACTTTTTTCAATAGAATGTGAAATATCTTTTTTTAAAATCTCGTTTAATTTTTTTATACTTTCTTCGGTAGGTTCATATTGTTGTTCAAACGGATAAAACAATACAACATAGTTTGTATTATTGGTAACAATTGTATGCCCGTTTGCATCATAAATTAAACCTCTGGAAGCTTTTTCGTGAATTATGTTAAGCCGTTGAGTATCGGAAATGGTTCTGTAATAATTACCTTTTATTATTTGTAAATAAAATAATCTGGCAGACAGCATTATGAATAAAAATATAAAAGTCAACATTATGTTTTTATATTTTTCTACAAAACAATCATATTTGTATTTATCGTTATGGTTCCATGACATTTTATTTATCTAAATTTCTATATTTAATTGCTTCAGCTATATGTGTAGTATTTATTGTATCACTTTCGTTTAAATCTGCGATAGTTCTTGCAACTTTTAATATTCTGTCATAAGCTCTTGCCGAAAAGCCTAATTTCTCTATTGCTGTTTGCAATATTGCCTGAGCTTTATCTTCCAATATACAGTATTTTTTTATTTCTTTTGGTCCCATCTGTGCATTGCAGTAAATATTTCTTCCCTTAAACCTGTCATACTGAATATTTCTTGCTTTAATTACTCTTTCTTTTATTTGAGCGGAAGTTTCCGTAACAACATCATTATTTGATGTGATTTCATCTATTTTTAAAGCAGGAACTTCTACTTGAATATCTATTCTGTCCATCAAAGGTCCTGAAATTTTAGCTCTATATTTTTTTACCTGATAAGGATTGCATGTACATTCTTTATCACTGCCATAATTACCGCAAGGACAAGGGTTCATTGAAGCTATCAACATAAACGAAGCAGGAAATGTCAAAGTGTTTTTTGCTCTTGATACCGTTACGATTTTATCTTCCAAAGGTTGTCTTAACACTTCCAAAACATCTCTTTTAAACTCAGTAAGTTCGTCAAGAAAAAGAACTCCGTTGTGAGCCAAACTGACTTCCCCCGGTTTGGGATAAGAACCGCCACCGATTAAAGCTACGGATGATGTAGTATGATGCGGACTTCTAAACGGTCTGTCGGTGATTAAACTTTCGCCTGCTTTAACAAGACCGGATACAGACCATATTTTTGTAGTTTCCACCGATTCTTCAAAACTCATTGACGGCAATAATGTAGGTATCCTTTTAGCAATCATTGTTTTACCTGACCCGGGAGGACCGACCATAATCATATTATGTCCGCCGGCACAAGCTACTTCTGCTGCTCTTTTAGCAAAAAACTGTCCTTTAATATCGGAAAAATCTATGGGAGTTTTTAGTACTGAATTGTTGTTAAAAAAAACTTCTTGTTTAAAAGGGTCAACTTTAATTTCTTTTTTTAAGAATTTTATTACATCCTGCAAATTTGTAAACGGATATATGTCAATATCTTTTGCTACACAAGCCTCGTGTTTATTTTTTTCGGGAACTATTATTTGAGTAATTCCAAACTTATGTAAACTCAGTACTATGGGTAAAATCCCTTTTACCGGTCTGAGTTTTCCGTCAAGAGACAATTCACCCAATGCACATATATTTTGCAAAGTTTTTTTTTCAATTACTCCGCCGGAAGCAAGTATTCCCAAAGCTATCGGTAAATCAAATGTTCCGCCTTCTTTTTTTATATCGGCCGGAGCAAGATTTACCGTAATTTTCTTTGTAGGAAAATCAAATCCTGAATTTTTTATTGCAGAAACGACTCTGTCTTTAGATTCTTTTACGGAAGTATCAGGCAATCCGACGATAGAAAATACCGGGAGTCCCGATGAAATATCAATTTCAACATCTATAAGACAAGCATCTATTCCGCAAACGGTTGCAGAATGTAAAAAAGAAATCATAAATATTCCATTTAAATTATATTTACTAAGATTATATCTAAAATCACATTAGTGTGCAATAAGCAAAGCAATAAATTGTTTTAATATTATAATTTTTATTTGTTATAATAAAACGGATATGGAAAAAAAATTTATAAGAATATTAGATACCAACTTAAACAGATGTAAAGAAGGTTTAAGAGTAATTGAAGATACCTGCAGATTCGTTTTTAATGACGAACATCT
>ONUQ01000034.1 GCA_900321055.1 uncultured Elusimicrobia bacterium | reverse complement strand
TTATTAATATAAAAGTGTTAACTCCATGTTTCTTTTACAGGATGGATTGTTTGATTGCAGTTGCTTTTTGTATAAGCAACTGCTTTAATATGTTGTTTCGTATATTTAAATTATTTTATTTCTATTTCAAAAATTCCTTTTTGTCTTGGAATATTTTCCAGTGTTAAATAATTATCCGTTAGTGCTTTATTTCCTTTTAGAGAAACTGCTTTCCTTATTTTATTTTTAAATTTATTAAAATAATTTGTTTCTAAAATTTTACTTAATTTTAAAAGTGCATCAGTTCTGATTTTTGCTTGACCGTTTTTATAAACCTGTTTCATATCAAATGCTTTTGTCCCTTGCCTTGCGGAATAAGGAAAAACATGCAACCTTGCAAATTCGTTATCTTTTAAAAAGTTATATGTTATATCAAAATCGTTGTCTGTTTCGGTAGGAAAACCGCATATAACATCCGTTGTAATTGAAATATCTTTAAAATTTTCTTTAAGTAAATTTATTTTGCCTACAAAATCTTTTGACAAATATTTTCTGTTCATATCTTTTAACACATTATCGCTGGCAGATTGTAGAGGTATATGTAAATGGCAACAAAATCTTTCTTGTTCATTTTTCATTATATCTATCAAAGCACTTGTTATTTCATTAACTTCTATTGATGACAATCTTATTCTAAAATTTCTGTCTGTATTTTTATAAATTTCAGATAATAAATAAGGTATTCCTTTAGCATATTTACCTATATGTATTCCTGTAAGCACTATTTCACTATAACCTGCATCAAGTAAAGTATTTACTTCTTTAATTATTTCTTCCGATGGTTTTGACCACAAAATATTTCTTGCATAAGGAACTATACAATAAGAACAAAAACTGTTACAACCGTCTTGAATTTTTATGAATGCTCTTGAATGATTATCAAAACTTGTTATTTTCTGCTGAGATTTTGATAAAAAATATTCTTTAGTTTTTATTTCAACAAAAGGAAATTTTTCAAGTATTTTTTCTTTTGAAACTTTTGCATAACAACCTGTTAATATTATTTTTGATTGCGGGTTTTTTATGTGAAATTTCTTTATTATTTGATCACATTGTTTATCCGCATGAGCTGTTACCGAACAAGAATTTATAATAATAACATCCGCTTGTTCAAAATTATCTACATAAGTAAAATTTTTTAAACAATATTGTTCTCTAATTATTTGACTTTCATATTGATTTATTTTACAACCAAATGTGTAAATATATATATTCATAGCTTTTATTTTACAATAAATATTTAATTTTTGGCTACAATCCGGTTCGCATTGTACAAAAAAACAGCAATCTGTTTAATCCCGTTTTCAAATTTTTCAATTTTTTAAACTGCAAAACTACAACCTTTTATACACTCGTTTGTTACGGATTATAAATTATCTTTTGACAGTCAATAAAATAATATTGCCGTTTCAAATTTATTAATAAAATCTAATTATTAATCATCATTAACACAACCGAGGATGCAACTATTCCTGCAGTTTCTACTCTTAAAATATTTTTACCGAGTGTTACGATTTTAAAGTTATTTTTTAATGCTAAATTTATTTCCGTATTATCAAAACCGCCTTCAGGACCAACAAAAATATTTATATTTTTATCTTTTCCTACAATTTTATAAATTACAGTATTTTCTTCACTTTCATAAGGCAAAATATTCAAAGTATCTTTTTGATTTAATGTTTCAACTATTTCAGAAAATTTCTTTGGAGTCTCTATCGTCATAATATCTGCTCGCCAACTTTGACTGCTTGCGGAAATTGATATTTTTTTATATCTTTCCAATTTATTTGCCGACAATTCTTTTACTACACTTCTTGCATAAATTGTAGGAACGATTTTTGATATACCTATTTCCGATGCTTTTTCTATAAGCCAGTCAAATCTTTCTCCTTTAGGTATGGCAGTATATAATGAAACTTTTTTATCGGGTAAAACAAGTGTTTTAGAAGATAATATTGAACCTTTTATACTCTTTTTATCTATACTATCTATCCTTGCTTTATAAGAATTTCCCAACCCGTCAAAAATATTTATTTCATCTCCTACAGAAAATCTTCTAACCGCAGATAAATAATGAAACTGTTCATCTTTAACTATAAAGTTATTATTTTTTATATCTTTAGGATTAATATAAAAATGTGGCATTTTTATTTCCTAAAACTTATTTATGAACTTCAACTTCCAGTGAAATATCTAATGATGGAGCAGAATGTGTTATCATACCTATAGATATTCTTTCTATACCAAGTTTTGCATAATTTTTAATAGTTTCAAAATTAATTCCGCCTGAAATTTCTATGAGAGGTTTATAAGTTTTTGTGGAACTGTTTCTTATAAGTTTTACCATTCTGCCTAACAATGGCTGTTTCATATTATCAAGCATTATAATATCTACACCTGCCGCTATAGCATTTTTTACATGCTGTTCATGCTCACATTCTACGAGAATCCTTAATTTTTTATGTTTTTTTCTTATATCTTTAACTTTTTTTGCTAAATCGTCAATAAGAGTAAGATGATTGTCCTTTATCAAAACCATATCCGAAAGATTCATTCTATGATTTTGCCCACCGCCACATCTGACCGCATATTTTGAAATATTTCTAAAACCAGGAAGAGTTTTTCTTGTATCGTAAATTCCTGCTTTAGAACCTTTTACTATTTGAACAAACTGATTTGTTGTTGTTGATATTCCAGAAAGTTTCTGTATAAAATTTAAAGCTGTTCTTTCTCCGGCAAGAAGCGGAGCTGCAGGACCTTTTAAAGTGAGTATAATATCCCCCTTTTTAACTTTATCGCCATCTTTAAAAAACACTTTAAATTTAAAATTTTTATCTAATTTCAGAAGAACATATTTAAATACATCTATACCACAAATTATACCGTCGGATTTTACAATTAAAACCGCTGATGCGGTTTTTGTTTCCAACGAAAGATTCTTAGAAGTTACATCATTATATGCACAATCTTCCTGCAATGCTAAGTCAACAACTTTATCAATTTCTTTAACTATATTCATAATTTTTACATCCTATTAAAAATATTTATTTTTACAATATACTTTTTAGAAATATTTTTCTATTTAAAAACAGAATATTTGTTATACTTACGAAACTTCATTTAGTATAACATCTTTATCTTCCGGCATTGGTATTCCGTATAATTTATATTTTATCCAATCACCTATAGAATCAATTATAATATAAGTTACCGGTGTCATGAGTAATGTAACAAGCAATGATAACATCTGACCACCAACGATAACGATAGCTAAACTTCTTCTGGTATCTGCTCCTTCTCCGTTAGAAATCATCATAGGTATCATTGAAACGATAAGT
>ONUQ01000012.1 GCA_900321055.1 uncultured Elusimicrobia bacterium | reverse complement strand
TTGACTTATATATATTCTATGATATTACTTATAAAAGAATATCTGAAAACTCCGTCCGGAAAAAGAAAAGAGCATTTAAAATTTTTAATACCTGCTTTTTGTTCCGCATTTGTTGCACTGGTGATACATTTTGCGGTTGTCTACAATAATATAGAAATAATTCCGAATAATATATTTACCATATTATGTGCAATTATTATATGTTATTCAATATATAAGCATGGATATTTAAATATACAAAGAGTGGAATTTCTTAAAATTACTATTTTGGTTATTACATATCTTATCGGGTTAGGAATTCCGTTACATATTATATTTTTATATAAAGATTGGTATTTAGCTTTTATTATATTATTTGTTATATTTGTAATTATAAATTTAATTGCAACTTATATGCAAATACAGGTGGAACAAATATTGGATGCAAAACAAACTACATATCAGCAACTTTTATCTAAAACATCAAAAGGAATTGTCAATCAGTTTGAACTGCATGAAGTTTGTCACATAGTTACCGGTTTAATAAAAGAGATGATAAAAATAAATTTTATATCTGTTTTTATATATGATACAGATAAAATGAAATTCAATTGTTTAGATTCTACCGAAGACGAAATGATAAACTCTCTTAAACTTGATGTTAATAATGATGTAGTAAGATTCATTATGCCTAACATAAAATCTTTCGTATTGGATGAAAAGGCTAAGCAAATTTTTGAGTATATATCCGATGAGATAACGGTAGTTATTCCTATTAACCTAAAAGAAAAATTAATCGGATTTATTTTTATCGGAAAGAAGCAGGATAATACCATATATTCAAAAAAAGATTTGGAAATTTTTGATACCATAGCTAATCAAACGGCAGTATCAATACAAAATATTTGGTTTGTAAAAAAGAATTTTCAGCAACGGGAAACATTAGTAAAAGCAGAAAAACTTGCATCTATTGGCGGTATGACAGACGGTTTAGCACATCAAATAAAAAACAGATTAAATAATTTTTCATTGATTGGAACAAGCATGAAATTGGAACTTGATTTGTTAAAACAAACTTTTGATAAATTTTCTTCAAAAGAAGAATTTTCACGGTTTGTTGATTCTAACTGTGCGAAATTTGTTCAAGCTATCAGCGATAATGTTGAACAAACATTGCAACTTTTACAAAATATCTTAGGATTTGCAAAATCAAAAGAAAACAGCTTCCAATTTGAAACATTTTCTTTAAAACAGCTAATACAACAAGTTGAACAGCTCGTAAAACTAAAACATCAAAAATATAGATTTTTATTATCTTTAAATATTCCTAATGCTGATAGCATTTATGCAATAAAACTTCAAATACAAGAGGTACTGTTTAATCTTATAGATAATGCCATAGAGGCAACCGTTGCAAAAAAAGAATATTTAAAAAATGATGCTATAAAATTAAAAAATTATATACCGGAAATAAAAATTTCGTTTCAGAATTTTTCCGATAAATGCCAAATAGTTATAGAAGATAACGGTATCGGAATAAAACAGAAAGATAAAATAAAACTGTTTTCTGCTTTTTTTACAACAAAAACAAATTCTTTATCAAATTCCGGTTCCGGTTCCGGTATCGGAGCTTATATAGCTAAAAGAATGATAGTTGAATCTCATAACGGAAATATTAATTTTGAGTCTGAATACGGTAAAGGAACAAGCTTTATAATTACATTACCAAAGACGGTAGAAAAATAGATACCGATACATTTACTTTACAAATTAAATAAAAAAAAGTAAATTATTTGCTAATAACAGTTTAAAAAGGAGACAATAAAATGCCACAAGCAAGATGTATGAAATGTAAAAAACAGGTAGAAGTTAAAAATCCGGAAGAAACAATTATGAAAAACGGAATGAAAGCAGTTAGAGGTGTATGCCCTGACTGTGGAACAAAAGTTTTCAAAATTCTTGGTAAAAAGTAAAAAATTTTGGGGTTAATTATATTTAAGTTTGTTTTATGCTATATAATTGGCTCCATTTTTATGTAAAAAAAGGGTAAAATTATGAGTACACAAGAAAATATTATAGGTTGGATAAGTGAAGAATTAAGTTTAAATGAAGGTTCCGTAACCGCTACCGTTAGTATGTTGGGTCAAGGTGATACCGTTCCTTTTATTTCAAGATACAGAAAAGAAAGAACAGGAAATTTAACGGAAACACAAGTTAGACAAGTTGCGGATAAACTTCAATATTATATAGAGTTAGAAACAAGAAAAGATACTATATTAAAAAGTATAGATGAACAAAAGAAATTAACTCCCGAACTAAAAAAACAGATAGCACTTTGCAGAGAAAAAACAAAGTTGGAAGATATTTATTTGCCGTATAAACCTAAAAGAACGACAAAAGCTACAATAGCAAAGCAAAAAGGTCTTGAACCTTTGGCACAAATGATTTTGGCTCAAGATATTATGGTAAGCAAAACGGTAAACAAAGACGAAATAGTATCAAAATTTTTAAACAAAGATGTTTTGACGGTCAAAGATGCTTTGTCGGGTGCAATAGATATTATTGCGGAACAAATTTCAGATAATGCCTTATATAGAGGTCTAATTAGAAATTTCATTTTAACTACGGGTGTATTAAAATCTAAAGTAAAAAAAGGTCTTGAAGAAACAAAGACTAAATTTGAAATGTATTATGATTATAGTGAACCTATAAAAAATATAGTTTCTCATAGAATACTTGCTATTAGAAGAGGAGCAAAAGAAGGTATTTTAACTTGGAAAATTGATGTTGAGAGCGAACAGGCAATAGAAATAATTGCTTCTAAAATAGTTAAAACAAATATGGCATTATTTTATCCTGAACTTTGGACTGCAATGAAAACTGCTTTTGACAGACATTTGTATTCTTCATTACAGGTAGAAATATTTTTGGCAAAAATGGAAGAAGCAGACAAAGAAGCCATAGATGTTTTTGCTAAAAATGCAAAAAATCTTTTACTTGCATCTCCGGCAGGACATAAAATGATTATGGGAATAGATCCGGGATTTAGAACAGGATGTAAAGTTGCCGTCATAGACAAAAACGGCAACTATAAAGAATATAAACCTATATTCCCGCATGAACCGGTATGCAGATTAGAAGAAGCTCAAGAAATAGTTGTTGATTTTATAAAAAAATATAATATTGAACTTATTGCCATAGGTAACGGAACCGCTTCAAAAGAAACGGTAACTTTTATAAATGCGGTTTTAAAGAATAATCAGTTAAAAGCAAAAGCTATCGTTGTAAGTGAAGCAGGTGCATCGGTATATTCGGCATCACCGCTTGCGGTAAGCGAGTTTCCTGATTTAGATGTTACGGTAAGGGGAGCAATAAGTATAGCAAGACGACTTCAAGATCCTTTGGCGGAACTTGTAAAAATAGATCCGAAATCCATAGGTGTCGGACAATATCAACATGATGTAAACCAAACACAATTAAAGAAAAATCTTGATGCAACCGTAGAATCTTGTGTAAATTATGTAGGAGTAAACTTAAATTCTGCTTCGGTAGAACTTTTAAGTTATGTCGCAGGTATAGGAAAACTTGCTGCAAAAAATATAGTTTCATATAGAGCTAAAAACGGTTCTTTTACAAATAAAAAACAATTATTAAATGTTAGTTTATTTGGAGAAAAAACATTTACTCAATCGGCAGGATTTTTAAGAATAGCGGACGGTGATAATCCGTTGGATAATTCTGCAATACATCCGGAAAGTTATCCTATAGTAGAAAAAATGGCACAAGATTTATCTATGACACCGAGTGAACTGATAGGCAATGTTTCCGCAATATCAAAAATAAATTTAAAAAATTATGTTACCGATACAATCGGTATGCTTACATTAAATGATATTGTGGCAGAACTTAAAAAACCCGGAGTAGATCCCAGAAAGACTTTTACTTGTACGGAATTTGATTCTGCAATAAACACACTTGAAGATTTAAAAGAAAATATGGTACTTGACGGAACGGTAACAAATGTTACAAATTTTGGAGCATTTGTAGATATTGGAGTTCATCAGGACGGATTAGTTCATATTTCAAAACTTAGTGATAAGTTTGTTTCCAATCCGCACGAAATAGTTTCCGTGGGACAAACAATAAAAGTTAAAGTTTTAAAGGTAGATGTGGATTTAGCAAGAATAAGTTTAGAAAAAATATAGAAAAAACTCCGTGTGTTTTTTATAAACAAACAACAGAAGATTGATAGATGTGCTGACGGATGGAAACGGCATAAACATTTGATGATTTTAGAAACTGTAACGGCAACAACAAAAGATTGTAAGATTAGCAACGGCAATAGCTGAAAATTTTAATAAATAACGGGTGAAGAGTTGAAAAGTTTATGTTTGAATATTTTTACTTTTTTGTTTTGTTATTTGTGAATGATTTTATCAAAATATCAAGAGTAAAAATCAATTAAACTTTTCAACTAAAACCTGTTGTATTAATCAACTAAAAAATTTATATTATAAATTATAAACACATGAAATTGAATTAGTATAATATAAAAAGTATAACTATTGAATGATTAATTATAAATTGTATAATTATATTGTTTTATGATATTTGTACTTGAAAAATACTGATATATTTTGAAAAAAATGAATAAAAAAATAGCAATTATAGATTATGGCATGGGAAATTTAAGAAGTGTATCAAAAGCATTAGAGCTTTGTGGTGCCGATGTTGATATTATTACGGAATCAACTCAAATAAAAAATTATAATTCAATAATATTACCGGGAGTTGGTGCATTTAAACCCGCAATGACAATTTTAGAAGAAAAAAAATTAGATGTAGCCGTAAAAGAACATATTTTAAATAAAAAAATGTTTCTTGGAATATGTTTGGGCTTTCAACTTTTGTTTTCAAAAAGTTATGAAGACGGTTTACATGAAGGATTAAATATAGTTGAAGGAACCGTAGAAAAGTTCGTTCCAAAACAAAATGAAAAATTGATAGTTCCTCATATGGGTTGGAACAAAATATTTATTTCTAAAACAAACAAAACGGTAAAAGAAATGTATAACGGTATAAAAGATGAAAGTTATGTATATTTTGTTCATTCTTATTTTTGTAAACCTGCAAACAAAGAATATATAGCAACAACAACTAACCATTCAATAGATTTTTGTTCATCAATAGCAATTGATAATATTTGGGGATGCCAATTTCATCCTGAAAAAAGTTCAACCATAGGATTACAATTATTAAAAAATTTTGTTTCTAAATGTGAGGATTCAAATGGTAGCAATTAGAGTTATACCTTGTTTGGATGTAAATGCCGGAAGAGTAGTTAAAGGAACAAACTTTGTTGATTTAATAGATGCCGGTGATCCCGTAGAAATTGCTAAAAGATACAATATTGAAGGTGCCGATGAACTTGTTTTTTTAGACATCACGGCTTCATCCGATAAAAGAGTAATAACTTTAGATGTCGTAAAAAAAACGGCAGAACAGGTTTTTATTCCTTTGACTGTCGGTGGCGGTATAAGAACGGTTGATGATATAAGAATATTACTAAAAGCCGGTGCAGACAAAATTTCAATAAATACATCAGCTGTATTAAATCCGCAACTTATATATGACGGCAGTAAAAAGTTTGGAAATCAATGTATAGTTGTTGCAATAGATGCAAAAAAAGACGGAAACGGTTGGTCTGTTTATACCCATGGCGGAAGAACAAAAACAGATTTAGATGTTGTTAAGTGGGCACAAAAATGTGTGGAGCTTGGTGCCGGAGAAATTTTGCTTACAAGTATGGATAAAGACGGTACTAAAGACGGTTACGATTTAGAGCTTATGGAAAAAGTAACAAAAGTTGTTGATGTTCCTGTAATTGCTTCGGGCGGAGCAGGTAAAAAAGAACATTTTGTTGATGTGTGTAAATCAGGTGCATCTGCAGTTCTTGCAGCATCACTGTTTCATTTCAAACAATTGGAAATTTCGGATTTAAAACAGTATATGAAACAAAACAATATTGAAGTCAGGTAAAAATTATTAAGTAAAGTGTTTTTATATTTATACCAAATTTTTAGTTTTTTAATTAACTGTTACCGGACTAATACGAAACAAAAATACACTCTTGTAAAAAAGATAATCGTCCGACAGACACTCATCTTTTAAGCAATGGATAAAATTATCAAACTTTCTTTAAAAGATAAAGTACAATAATATTATTTTATAAAAGTAGGGGCATTTTTAGGTGTCAACCCT
>ONUQ01000098.1 GCA_900321055.1 uncultured Elusimicrobia bacterium | reverse complement strand
GGTCTGATCATGCTGTTAGGAACGATTTGTTTGTCGTTTCTTTTTTGATCGATTTGTAACCGAGCCATCGATCAACTCGGACTTGCTATCTGTACATCTTTCATTCCCGTCGAACCCAACTCACCCCCGTTGGATAAGCTATAATGTATAAGTATTCTTTTTTTTGTTATATCAGACTTGTTTAGATATATGCTTTAACAAAAGAATTTTTTACTATTATACAATTTATTTTTTATAATTAACACAAAGGCTAATTGATTTTGTAAAACAACAAAACTGTTTTGTATCTTCAATATTTCAACTGCCGTTTACGGACTTTTAAACAGTATTGACTCTGTTTATATAACCTTTTGTTCATTATTTTTTCTTCTTTTATTTACAAAGAACCTTTTAATTATTGTAGCACAATCATAGCATAAAAGTCCACTATAAATATTTATTTTATGATTAGTTTTAATTTTTGATATGTCCAAAATACTGTTACATGCACCTGTTTTAATATCATTTGTACCAAAATATAAATTCTTTATTCTTGCATGTACTAAAGCTCCTAAACACATCATACAAGGTTCTACCGTTACATATATTGAACAATCGGTTAATCTGTAATTATTCAATTTTTTACAGGCTTTTCTTATAGCTACAATTTCTGCATGTGCGGTGGTATCTCGTAAAGTTATGCTTTTGTTGTATCCTTTAGCAATAATTTTATTATCTTTTACTATTACTGCTCCGATGGCAACCTCATCTTTTGAATATGCTGTTTGTGCACATTTTATAGCTTGTTGCATAAAATAAATATCTTTATCTGTCCAAGAATTCATTTCTATTTTTCAATAACTTCCAAATGTTGTTCCAACATATCTTTTAAATCCTGCGGTAATCTTGTAGGTTTAAAAGAATAATCTACTAAAGGATGTTTTGTCATTCCCGTAACCAACAACTTATCTTGACATTTTATTACATAATGAAAAACTACACTTGCACTTCTTATTTCCGAAAGAGTGGTTTCAATAGTAATCATATCGTCATAATGTGCAGGAGAATGATAATTGCATTCTACATTTCTTATAGGAAAATATAACCCTTTTTCTTCCATTTCTTTGTATGTGTATCCTATTTGTCTTAACAACTCTGTCCTTCCTCTTTCAAAATAAATCAAATAGTTTGCATAATAAACTACACCCATATTGTCTGTATCCGCATAGGGAACTCTGTAATCAAATTTATTCATTTTTATACTCCTAATATTTATGTTTAATACAATTATTATACTAAAATAAAAAACTTATTATAATCTTTTAAACCATTTAATAAAAAATAATAACGGATATAAAGTATTAATAAGAATGTATCTTTTGTTGATAGTTTATATTTCTTTTATTTAATTTTTGAATAAAAAATGATAAAATGCAATAAAAATAAAATTAAATAATTGGAGCAAAAATATGTATTTTTCAAAAGCTTTTATCCCTACATTAAAAGAAGCACCGTCGGATTTGGATAATATTTCGGCAAAACTTATGGTTCGTTCGGGAATGATAAGGAAATTAGGCAGCGGACTTTTTGAAATGTTACCGTTAGGTCTTAAAACATTAAACAATGTGATAAAGATAATAAGAGAAGAAATGGATTTTATAGACGGACAAGAAGTGAAGTTGCCGTTGATATTGCCTAAAGAATTGTGGATAGAAACAGGAAGATGGAATGTTTACGGCAAAGAACTTTTCAGATTAAAAGATAGAAAAAATGCGGAGTTTTGTCTTGCTCCTACGGCAGAAGAAGCAATCACCGATTTAACAAGAAGTTTTATTAAATCATATAGACAATTGCCCATAATGCTTTATCAGTTCGGTATAAAATTCAGGGATGAAATAAGACCAAGGTTCGGCATTATGAGAGCAAGAGAGTTTCTTATGAAAGATGCTTATTCTTTTCATGCTACGGAATCCGATTTAGAAGCATATTACAAAAGAGTGTATGAAGCTTACGAAAAAATTTGTAAAAGATGCGATTTTAAATATAGAGTTGTTGAAGCTGCATCAGGTGCGATAGGCGGAAATTTTTCTCACGAGTTTATGGTTCTTGCCGATACGGGTGAAGAAGAGATAGCATGGTGTAATTGCGGTTATGGTGCAAATTCGGAAAAAGCGGAATGTTTAGATACGGTATATGAAAAATCTAACGAAGAACAACAAGATATGCAAGTTATAGATACTCCGAATGTCGGTACCATAGAAGATGTTTCTAAATTTTTAAATTCTTCGGCACAAAAATTTATAAAAACGATAATATATGTTGCAGACAAAAATCCTATAGCCGTATTAGTTAGAGGAGATTACGAAATAAATGAAATAAAATTACAATCGTTGATAGGTTGTGGAGAACTTGAACTTGCCAATCAGGAAGTTGTAGAAGAAGTGACAGGTGCAAAAGTAGGTTTTGCCGGTCCGATTAATTTAAAAAAACAAGTAAAAATATATGCTGATTATTCGGTAATAAATGTTGTTAACGGTGTCGTTGGTGCTAATAAAACAGATGCTCATATAAAAAATGTAAATTATAATAAAGATTATAAAGCGGATGTAGTAGCGGATTTGAGAAAAGTTGTTCATGGTGATATTTGTCCGAAATGTAAAAAAGCAAAATTACAATTTTCCAGAGGTATAGAAATAGGACATATATTTAAGTTAGGTACAAAATATTCTAAATCTATGAAAGCAACCTATTTGGATGCCGGTGGAAAAGAAAATCTTATCATTATGGGATGTTATGGTATAGGAGTTACAAGAATAATTGCTGCAACAATAGAACAATCTTATGATGAAAACGGAATAGTTTGGCCGGTAGAAATTGCACCGTTTAAAATTTCAATAGTTCCGGTAGATTTTAAAGATGACAAAACAAAAGAAGTTGCAGAAACAATTTATAAACAGCTTAGAGATTTAAAAATAGAAGTGTTACTTGATGATAGAGATGAACGGGCAGGAATAAAGTTTAAAGATGCGGATTTAATCGGTATTCCGTTTAGAATTACCATCAGTAAAAAAACTCTTGCGGATGGAGCCGTAGAATTTAAAAACAGAAAAGATGATAAGTCAGGAGTAAAATTAATAAAAATTGAAGATGTTGTTGCAACGGTTGTTAAAGAATTAAAAATAGTGTAACTCCCGTAAATATATATATCACCGCAATATTTAAGGAAATTTACTATAATTAACTGATTTTTTTATTAAATAAATTTGTATATATGAATTTTTTTAAAAATATTTTATTTATTATTTGTTTTGTTTTGTTTTGTAATTGTTTTGCTTATTCGGGTGTTTCCAAACAAGAATATATTAAAGTAGGAATACTTTCTAATCAGGAACGAATAACCATAGCCGGCGATGAAAAATATTTTTTTATTTGTAACAATAAAAAATATTCTTTGTCTGAAGGCAAAATCAATATTGAAATTAAAAATAATACAGCAATAATATTTAATAAAGTTTACAGGTTACCTATAGAATTTGTTTCAACAAAATGTTTGCTGGTTAATAATAAAATTTATAGAGGGAATATTATAATAAGTGCTTCTTCAAAAGGTAATAACATAATAAATAAATTAAAGTTGGAAGATTATTTAAAAGGTGTTTTACCAAAAGAAGTAAATTCGTCATGGAACCAAGAGACATTAAAAGCTCAAGCCGTGATTAGCAGAACTTATGTTTTAAAAAATATCGGTAAACACTCAAAAGAAAATTTTGATGTTTGTTCCGGTGTTCATTGTCAGGTCTATGGAGGAGCATCTTGTGAAGCACAAAGTTGTAATAAAGCCATACATGATACATACGGTCAAGTTCTTTTTTATAAAGGAGATCTTGCTCAAACATTATTTCATGCCAGTTGCGGAGGACATACCGAAAATCCAAAGTATGTTTGGCAATGGAAAACAGATACTCCGCCTTATTTAAAAGGCAGAAAAGATTCTTATTGTAAAAATAGTCCGCATCACAATTGGACAACAACATTAGAAGAAAGTTATATAAGAAACAAACTTATAGATGCCGGATATAAAATCGGTAAAATAAAAAAAATTTCAACTTCAGGGAAAACATCAGGAAAAGCCGCAGAAAAAATTAAAATAAAACATTCTAAAGGAAAACTAAAATTAAATGCTTATACTTTTAGATTGGCAATAGATTCTTTTAAAATAAGAAGTACACAAATAAGCAGTATAAAAAAGAAAGGCAATAAATTTATATTTAAAGGCAAAGGTTGGGGACATAAAGTCGGATTATGTCAGTGGGGTGCAAAAGTAATGGGTGACAAAAAAATGTCATATAAAAAAATATTAGATTTTTATTATCCGAAAACAGTTATAAGGAAAATAGATTATGTCAATGAATAAAGATTTAGAATTATCAAATTATAATTACGAAATAGATCAAGAGTTGATTGCACAGTTTCCGATAGAAAAAAGAAGTAATTCAAAACTGATAATATTAAACAGAAAAGATAAAAGCATACAACATAAAAATTTTTTTGATATTGTAAATATCTTAAATGAAAATGATTGTTTGGTAATAAATACAACCAAAGTTGTTCCTGCAAGATTGTACGGTAAAAAATCTACAGGCGGAAAGGTAGAACTTTTATTTTTAAATCCTACTCAACAAGGTCCAAAATATCAGGTATTGATAAAACCAAATATAAAATTGAATCATAAAGTTTATTTTGATGAAGGTTATGAGTGTAGTTTTGTCGGACTTGATGAACAAGGTAATAAAATTGTTGAGTTTAATAAACCTAATGTTCAGAGTTTATTGGAAAAATACGGGTTTATGCCGTTACCGCCATATATAAAAAGAAAAGATGACCTTGCACAAAAATATGCACAAACCGATAGAATAAGGTATCAAACTGTTTATGCAAATATGAGCGGAGCAATTGCCGCACCAACTGCAGGATTACATTTTACTAATGAAATTTTGGAAAAATTAAAAGAAAAAAAAGTAGAAATTGTTCATATAGTTTTACATGTAGGGTGGGGAACTTTTAAGCCAATTTTATCTAACGATATACAGCAACATAAGATGTTACCTGAAAGATATATATTGGATGAAGAAAATGCCAATAAAATAAATAATGCTTTGAAAAACAATAAAAGAATTATTGCAGTAGGAACAACATCTGTAAGAAGTTTGGAAACTATAGCAAGTTTAACAGGAAAATACGATTCTTCAAATAAATTAGTTAGTATTAACGGTTGTAGCGGACAAACTGAAATATTTATATATCCCGGATATAAGTTCAAAATGGTACAAGCAATGTTTACAAATTTACATTTGCCATGTTCAACTCCGTTGATGATGACAAGTGCTTTCGCAGGAAGAGAATTTATTTTATCGGCTTATAAGCAGGCTATAGAGCATAAATACAGATTCTTTTCTTACGGAGATTCAATGTTTATAGAATAAATTTATCAATTTATTTTACGGCATAAACTATTGCTTCTTCCATAGAAGAAAAATCGGCAATATTTTTACCTGCTATATCAAATGCGGTTCCATGTCCGGGAGAAGTTCTTATGAAAGGAAGCCCTACCGTTACATTTACAATTTTTTTAGGGTTTAATATTTTTAGCGGTAACATTATTTGGTCGTGATACATTGCAACAATTAAATCATATTTGTTTTGTAAAAATTTTTGCCAAGCCACATCTACGGGATACAGCCCAACAATATTGTAATTTTCTTTTTTTAAATGCTTTATTGCAGGTATTATCGTTTCCTTTTCATCATTACCTAAAATTCCGTTATCCCCGGCATGCGGATTTAATGCACACATCATAATTTTAGGATTTTTTTTCAATATTTGTTTTATAAAATCTGCTGAAAGTTTTGTGGTAGATACAATATCTTTTTTAGTAAGTATTGATGATATTTTTGAGATTGGCAAATGTCTTGTTATCATAACGGAATTTATATTATCACATATCATCATCATACAATAATTTTTAGTTTTTGTCAGTTCTGCCAAAAATTCCGTATGTCCTGAATGTTTTAATCCTGCAAATTTAAAAGATTCTTTTGATACAGGTGCACTAACCATAGACTTAGTTTGCTTTAACATACACATTTTTACCGCTTGCCTAATTGCAGCACAAGCTATTAATCCGGATATTTTTGAAGGTTTACCGATTTTTATATTTTTATTATAGTCAGATGAAAAAACAAATTCTATATTATTAGAGTTTTTGTATATATTAAAATATTTGGAAATTACATTTTTGTCACCAACAACAACAGGGCTACAAACCCTTTGTACTTTTAAAGAGTTTGTAGCCCTATAAACTATTTCAGGACCTATACCTGCCGGATCACCTATAGTTATTGCTACTTTCGGTTTTACCATTTATTACCAAACTTGGTTTACTTTTATATTTGATTTTGCCTTCAAATCAGCAAACCATTTATCATAAAGTTTCTTACCGTTTTGTCTGTATAAAACTTCTGCCAAATCATTTTTAACATCTTCAAATGTAAATGAAGAACTTGCCTTACTTTCTTTTACTCTTAAGAAATGGTATCCGGAATCTGTTTTTATAGGTTCTTTTGTATATTGTCCTACAACCATACTAAATGCTTTATCTTCTAATCTTTTATCTAAATCACCCTTGATAACAAAACCCATATCGCCTTTTCTCTGTTTAAGAATAGAATCTTCCGAATATCTTTCCGATACTGTATCAAAATCGTTTCCTGAAGCTAATTCTTTTTTTACACTTTCTGCTCTACCTAAAGCAGCTTTTCTTTCTTGAGGTGTTGCATTTTTATCGCATTTAATATAAATTTGGCTAAGCCTTACCTGGTCAGAAGTCATTCTTTTTAATAATTTTGCTACACCATCAACAACTTCTTCTTCTTCTTTTGATAAGCCAAG
>ONUQ01000044.1 GCA_900321055.1 uncultured Elusimicrobia bacterium | reverse complement strand
ACAGAGGAGAAAAAATATATGAATAGAATAGAATCGGCATTTAAAAATAAAAAAGCATTTATACCGTTTATAACGGCGGGTTATCCCAATATGACTAAAACGGAAGATTTTATTTATGAGATGGTTTCGGCAGGTGCAGATTTAATAGAAATAGGAATCCCTTTTTCCGATCCTCTTGCGGAAGGTCCCGTAATTCAGGAATCAAGTCAAAAAGCATTGGAAGAATGTGCAAATCTTGATAACATTTTTGAACTTGTTAAAAAGGTAAGAAAAACTGTATCAATACCGTTAGTTTTTATGACTTATGTTAATCCTGTTTTTAAGTGTGGTTATGATAATTTTTTCAAACAATGCTCTTTAATAGGTATAGACGGGATAATCATTCCTGATTTACCTTTTGAAGAAAAAAATGAAATTTCCGATTATGCAAAAAAATATGATGTTAAAATTATTTCCCTAATAGCACCAACCTCAGAAAAAAGAATATCGGAAATAGCTAAAGAAGCGGAAGGTTTTTTGTATATAGTATCATCTATGGGTGTAACAGGTGTAAGAAATGAAATAAAAACGGATTTAAAATCTATTTTGGCATCGGTAAAAAGTGTAACGAATATTCCTACTGCAATAGGTTTTGGAATACATAGTACGGAACAAGCTAATGAAATGTCAAAAATTGCTGACGGTGTAATTGTGGGTAGTGCAATTATAAAAATCATAAAACAGTATGGAACCAAAGCAGATGATTACATCTATGATTATGTTAAAAGTATGAAAACGGCAATAAGCAATTAGAATAAAATTTTAAAATTTAATTTAAGAATTTGTTATATATTATGGAATATGTCCGCTATAAAAAATGGTATTTTTTTTAATATTTTTGTTATAATATCTAATGTTGATAAAGTATGTATGTTTTTATTGCATACTGTTTTTTACAAAAAGAGTTAAGTTTTTTTGTATTTAAATTTATATGTAAAGGAGATTTTCTATGGCATGTTTTATAGTTCCTGTTGCAGAAGCAGTAGTTACAACCATTATTACAAAGGTAGTTAAATCAAAAGAAAAAGAAGAAAAAGTAAAAGTTTCTTTTGCTGACGGAGTTGTTGAAGATACAACAAAAATTAAATTTTCTACAAAGCTCGGATGGTTGAACAAACTTCTATGGGGCGGTTCGGCTCTTCTTGCTTTTGAACATATTTGGCATGGAGAAGTTGTTCCCTTTTTCCCATTTCTTACAGCTATTCAAAACGGAGAAACAGCCGATATGTTTGCGGAAATGTTTAGTGCCGGAGTTACTATGTCTGTTTTAGTTACGGCAATTTGGGTTTGTATGTTGATTGTTTCACACATCATAGAAAAAAGAGCTGTTCATGAGGTTAAATTAACCGAGGAGACTTTATAGATATGACTCTTTTAATTACAATTTTTGCTGCAATTATATGTACGGTTATTTGGTATGCCGGGGCTTATAAAAGTAACATGAAAGTCGGTTTTCTCTGTTGGTTATATTGGGGAGCATCTATTATGTGGTTTGTGGATGCAATTTTTAAATATGCGGAAATAAAAGCTAAATTTTTTAATCCTGCTCCTTTGGATATGTTGAACGATTCTTTTTTGGGATTATCCGTAGTTGCTTTTGGGCTTCTTATTTGGTTGATAAATATACTAATAACCGATCCAAAAGGTGTTATTAGAGAAAATTTGTTTAAAAAAGTTGAAAAAACAAAACTTCAATCTAAAAATTAGTTTTTTTATAAATTTTTATTTATTATTTATATTTAATGAATTTAAAACAATTTTTTTTTAAATATAAAAAAGTGGCGGTTGCTTTTTCAGGCGGAGTTGATTCTTCTTATCTGTTATATGTTGCAAAAAAATATGCTAAAGAAGTAAAGGCATATTATGTAAAGTCAGAATTTCAACCCAGTTTTGAATTTGAAAATGCTTTAAAGTTTGTTTCTGATTTTGGTATTGACTTAAAAGTTATCAAATTAAGTGTACTGTCAAATAAACAAATCATTTCAAATCCGGTAAACAGATGTTATTTTTGTAAAAAACAAATTTTTTCTACAATATATAAAGAAGCTTTAAAAGACGGTTTTAATATTATTGTTGATGGAACAAATGCTTCCGATGAAGAAAGTGACCGTCCCGGAATGAAAGCTCTTAAGGAGCTATCGGTTTTATCACCTCTTAAATTATGCAAAATTACAAAATCAGATGTCCGTAAATTATCTAAAAAAGAAAATCTGCCTACATGGAATAAAATATCTTATACCTGTCTTGCAACAAGAATTGCTACGGGGCAAAGAATAGATAAATATTTATTACAACGAACGGAAAAAGCGGAAAAATACCTTTTTTCTTTAGGCTTTATTGATTTTAGAGTAAGAACCGTTGGTGTTACGGCAAAAATTCAAATAAGAAAAGAACAATTCCCGTTAATAGTTTCACACAGAAAAAAAATATTCAAAAAGTTATTAGCGGATTACAAAACGGTTTGTCTTGATATGGAGGCAAGAAATGAACGGGGAATTAAAACAAATTCTTGAACAAGTTAGAAATAAAAAACTTTCCGTTAAAGAAGCAATATTAAAAATAAAGAAAAAACCTTTTGAAGATATTGATTTTGCCAAAATTGATTTGCACAGAAAATTTCGTAAAGGAACAAATGAAGTAATTTACGGTGCAGGAAAAACAGCAGAACAGATTATAGGTATAATAAAAGCAATGAAGTCAAACGGACAAGACAATATTTTAATTACCAGACTTCAAGAAGAAAAAAAAGATATTATTTCAAAAAAATATAAAATAAAATATTTTTCTGATGCAAAAATTGCAATTTTAGGAAAAAACCTTATTCCTGACGGTATAGGAACAATTGTTGTTGCTACCGGCGGAACGAGCGATATTCCCGTAGCACAAGAAGCTGCAATTACTGCAGAATTTTTTGGAAATAAAGTTGTCAGATTATACGATATTGGTGTTGCAGGATTGCACAGACTTATGGCACATATTGATGATATTATGAATGCTTCCGTTATTATAACAATTGCCGGAATGGAAGGTGCTCTTGCAAGTGTTATCGGCGGACTGGCAGATTGCCCTGTTATTGCAGTTCCTACAAGTATAGGATACGGTGCATCTTTTCATGGATTATCGGCACTGTTATCTATGCTGAATTCCTGTTCTGCAGGAGTATCGGTAGTAAATATAGATAATGGTTTTGGTGCAGGATATATTGCAAATATGATTAATCATATGGAGATAAAAAAATGAACACATTGTATTTAGATTGTTCTATGGGAGTAGCAGGGAATATGCTTACCTCTGCTTTGTATGAATTGTTAGACGATAGTGAAAAAATAAATTTTATGGAACAAATGAACTCTATCGGATTGCCAAGAACGGTTGTGTCTGTTGAAAAAGTAAAAAAATGTGGTATTTGCGGAACTTATATTGATGTATCGGTTGATGGTATAAAAGAAGAAACTCTTTTTGATGAAGATAAACATCATCATCACCATGACCACAAAATTAATCATATTGATAATCACGAGCACGAACACAATCATGAACACGAACACGAACACAATCATGAACACGAACATGAACACGAACATGAACACGAACATGAACACAATCATAGTCATGCATATCATCATACAAGTTTTCAGGAAATAGCAGATATAGTAAAATCTTTAAAGGTTTCCGAAAAAATAAAGAACGATGTCATTGCAATTTATAAATTGATAGCTGAAGCAGAAAGTAAAGCACATGATATTTGTGTAACCGAAGTTCATTTTCATGAAGTGGGAATGTTAGATGCAATTGCGGATATTACTGCTGTATGTATTTTAATTGATAAACTTAAACTAGAAAAAATTATATCATCTTCAATAAATGTTGGTGGAGGACATGTCCATTGTTCTCACGGAATTTTACCTGTTCCGGCACCTGCAACGGCTTTTATTTTAAAAGAAGTTCCTATTTACTGTGGAGATGTTAAAGAAGAATTATGTACTCCTACGGGAGCTGCTTTACTTAAATATTTTGTAAATGATTTTGCTGATATGCCTGTTATGAAAATAAAAAAAATAGGTTACGGTATGGGCAAAAAAACTTTTGTTTATGCAAATTGTGTAAGGGCAATGCTTGGAAGTTCACAACAAACAAGCAATATTGTTGAACTGTCATGTAATATTGACGACATAACACCTGAAAAAATAGGTTTTGCAATGAAAATTCTTTTTGATGCCGGAGCTTTAGAAGTGTATACTGCCAATGTTTGTATGAAAAAATCACGGCCGGGTATAGTTCTTTTCGTTATGTGCAAAAAAGAAATAGAAGATAAAATAGTAAGTTTAATTTTTAAACATACAACAACTATCGGAATAAGAAGAAATATAAGTTATAGATACGGTCTTATCAGAAAAATAGAAAATGTAGAAACCGTGTTTGGAACAGTAAGAAAAAAAATTTCCGAAGGATATGGAGTAACAAGAACAAAATATGAATATGATGATGTATCAAAAATTGCACAAGAACAAAATTTATCAATAGATGAAGTAATAAAGATAATAGAAACAAAATAAAAATAAATTAAATAAATATATAACAAAAAACAGGAAATAAAAATCTATTTACCTGTTTTTTTGTCGGTTAAATTTTTTATTGAATTTAATTAACACAATGTGTGTGTTGACATATAGGAAAATTTTTAATAATATAATTACATACCTTATAGGTAGGTAGAAAGTTTAAAAGAATTTTGCATTATCGTGATGGTTAAAAAATATGAATTTAAAAAATAAAAAATGACAACGGATAAATAGCAAAAAAATTTACTACATAAGGGGGAAAAATATAAAGTTTCAGTTCAAAGTTGTAAATTGTAATAAAAAAAATAGGAGAAGGAAATGTCAAAATATAAATTTGAAACATTACAAGTACATGTAGGGCAAGAAAAACCGGATTTAGCAACAGATGCAAGAGCAGTACCAATATATGCAACAACATCTTATGTTTTTAAAGATTCTGCAACTGCAGCAGGCAGATTT
>ONUQ01000152.1 GCA_900321055.1 uncultured Elusimicrobia bacterium | reverse complement strand
TTCTTCACCGGTACCGGCAACCAAAACATCAAAGCCTTTTCTGCCGATAATCGTTTTCATTGCATCTCTGGCAAAAACTTCATCATCGCAAATTAAAATTTTAATCATAAAACTCTCTTTTTAAAATACTGTATATAAACGACAACATTATCATTATAGCATTAAAAAACAATATATACAATTCTATGTGTTGGTATAGACCGATTATAAATTTTATTTTTCAGTTATCTGTTGGCGGTTATTTTTTGCCATGCTTGTAGAAATTATAGACAATATTATCCGTTTTTTTAATTTTTTAATAAAATTTTGCTACAATCTTAAAAAATTAAGTAAGATAAAAGTTTTGTCTGATTATAAGCAATGAAAAAAATTGATTTAACCGTTGATAATAGAATAATTAAAGATGTTTATGTTGCTAAAACTTTTTACGAAAGATTTAAAGGATTAATGTTTGTTTCAAAACAAAATTCTTTTAATTTGTTAATTGAAAATTGTAATTCCGTTCACACCTGTTTTATGAAATTTGATATAGATGTTTATTGTTTGGATAAAGATTATGGAATAATAAAGATTTATAATAATGTGAAACCTTTTAGATTTATTTTGCCTGCAAAAAAAGTTTGTAACATTTTAGAAATTCCGACAGTGAATATAAAGTCTGTTTTATAATATGGGCAATATATAAAATTTATACTATTTAAATAATATTTTGTATAATAAAAGAGATTGATTGATGTATGGAAAATGCCGATACCGGCACCGGCGATAATGCTATAAGAATGATTTAATGTTGTAAAATATAACAAAATAACATAAAACTTATTTAAAAATAAAAAAATAGGGGAAAAAAATGAAAGTTTTAGTGGTAAACTGTGGTTCATCGTCAGTAAAATATTCGTTGTTTGATATGCAAACGGAAGCAAAAATTGCCTGGGGAATTGTGGAATGTATCGGTCTTGAAGAATCTTTTTATAAAAGGCAAACAATAACCGTACCTCAAGTAAAATCAGCCTGTAAAGTTGCAAACCATTTTGAAGCCATTCAAATGATAATAACCGATTTATTGGATTCAAAAACCGGCAGTATAAAAGATATAAAAGATATAGCTGTTGTCGGGCATAGAGTAGTTCATGGCGGATACAAGTTTTCTAAACCGGTATTAGTTAGCGAACAGGTAAAAAAAGATTTAAAAGAATGTTATTCCATCGCTCCGTTACATACTCCGCATCATTATGCCGGAATAGAAGCCATAGAAAAAATGTTACCAGGTATTCCGTCCGTATTGGTATTTGATACGGCATTTCATCAAACAATGCCCGATTATGCTTACAGATATGCTATTCCGTCGGAATATTATGGACAGGACCATGTAAGAAAATACGGTATGCACGGAACATCACATAAATATGTTGCACAAATAGCGGCAAAAATGTTAAATAAAGATAAAAATGAAGTTAATTTGGTTACCTGTCATTTAGGTAACGGAAGTTCTGTTACGGCAATAAAAAACGGTAAAGTTATAGATACATCTATGGGTTTTACACCTTTGGCAGGGCTTGTTATGGGAACAAGATGCGGTGATATAGATCCTGCGGTTATCGTTCATATATTATCAAAATATCCTAAAATGACATCTGACGAATTAAACAACCTTTTAAATAAACAAAGCGGTGTTGCTGCCGTTTCGGGTATTAAAGGTGGCGATATGAGAGAAGTTGAAGATGCTATGCTTAAAGGCGATAAAAAAGCAGAACTTGCATTTAATATGTTGTGTTATAGTGCAAAGAAATTTTTGTGTGCATATTATGGAATATTAAACGGAGTTGACGGTATAGTATTTACGGCAGGTATAGGTGAAAATTCACCGCTTACAAGAGAAAAAGTTTGTGAAGGTTTAGATAATTTAGGAATAAAAATAGATAAATCTTTAAATGAACCGAGAAGCAGTAAAGAAAGATTTATTTCTACCGATGATTCAAAAGTAAAAGTTATGGTTATACCTACAAACGAAGAGTTAATGATTACTAAAGAATCTATTGATGTTTTAAATGAAAAAAAGTAAACTTATGGTAAACGGAAAATTATACAATAGAAGAAATTTAGCAACAAAATTTTGTATAATTTATAACCGATATATAACAAAAAGTTGTATTTACGGTTGACGGAATTGGTATAAAGTTTAATGTGTGAACGGCTGATAGGGGAAAAAGTTTTTCGTTTTATTGTTGTTTTATTGTTTTTCTAAAGGTGTAATAGTGAAATAAAAAATAAAAAATGTTAAAATATTAAGCCGTTCAGCCGTTAAACAGGAAATATAAAATAAAACTTTTATAAAGTGGGGCTATAGCTCAGTTGGGAGAGTGCTTGCATGGCATGCAAGAGGTCAGGGGTTCAAACCCCCTTAGCTCCACTTTAATTATTTTTGGTTTTACAAAAAATCCGAAATTATCAATATTTTACGAGATAACTTTCATCTTAACTTTTCAATTTAAGAATTTTCGGATTCATCTTTTGACACTAACTCTTCTATTTTCTTTATAGCTGAGTTCGTTGTAGATATTGTTGCATTACCGTTTATACAACCGCCCTGACAACACATCACTTCAACTAAATTTCCTGTCGGACACTTTTTGTTTTTTGCAAAAGAAGATAACAATGCAATATTTTTCTTATCCAAATTGTTTATTATAACGGGTTTAGCTTCAATATTTTTTACACTGTTACTTACTGCTTTAAATACTCCGCCGGCTATAGGAAACTTTCTTGCATGAGGTGTTATATTTTCGTTGTTATCGGTATCGGGTTGGCAATTTAATACATCTATTTGTTTTGCAACGAATATTGCTCCGAGTTCTTCAAAATTCAGTGCATAATTTACCTTATCGTTTTTACAACTTTCATATTTTTTTGATATACAAGGGGATATAAAAACGGCCACACAATCCGGATATTTTTCTTTTACTATTTCGGCAGTATAATAAAGAGGTGTTTTTGTATCCGAAACAAAAGGTTTTAAATCCGGTAAAGTATTTTCAACCAATCTCAAATATCCGGCACAACACGAAGAAGTCATAAACGGTTGCCCCGAATTCATTTTATGTTCAAATTCTTTAGCTTCGTTTTGTATGGTTACATCTGCTCCCTGTGCTACTTCAACAACATCATAAAAACCGATTTGCTTTATTGCGGATTTCAATTGAAAAAATGTTCCCGGAAATTGACCCACTATTGCCGGAGCTACCATTGCTATAACTTTCTTTTTATTTTTTATTTCTTTTAAAATATCTATTATTTGGCTTCTTTCATGAACCGCTGCAAAAGGGCATGAAGCAATACATTTTCCGCATAATATACATTTATCAAAATTTATTTTCGTTATACCTTTTTCATCTTTACCTATGGCATCAACCGGGCAAACATCTTCGCAAGGAGCAGAAATTTTTGCTATTGCATTATACGGACAGGCAGAAATACACATCTTACATTTTTTACATTTTGAATTGTCTATTACGGTTTTTTTATCTATTATTTGTATAGCATTAAATTTACAGGCAGACTGACAAGCCTTTGCTATACATCCTTTACAAAGTTCGGTTACCACTATTTTACTGTGAGAACATGCCGTACAGGCGGTATCTAATACAGTCATCATTGTTGACGGTTTAAAGTTTTCTCTTTCAATTGTTTTTTTTGCATATTCGGATAAAAGAGTTTTTTCATCGTCCTGTCCTACTTCAAAACCCAATCCCGCAATAACTCTTTCTCTGATAATTTCTCTCTCTTTGTATATACAACACCTAAAAGGAATTTCTGAACCTTTCGGTCTCATATCAAAAGGAATGTCATTTATTTTTTGTTCAAAATTATCCGTTAAAAATGCCTGAACCAATCTTATAAGAACTTCTTTTTTTAGCTTTGATGCCTGATTAAGAGTTTTCATTTTAATACCCTTTTTCTATTTTATTTATAATTTTTTCAACAGTTGCTTCTGAAATTATATCATTATCAACCATAACATAAGGAGCTTTAGCATATTGTGTATCGGTATTTGCACAAATATTAAGACAATTTACGGGTTTTACATCTACCGAATCACCGTATTTTTCCAAAACACTTTTTAGCTTTTCCTGAAGTTTGGCGGCTCCCATTACAAAACATGTTGTTCCAAGACAAATTTTTACAGTTATTACTTTTTTCATTAACATCCCTCACATATATTGAAAAATTACTTTTTTTATATATCTTGTTTCTAAAATATGTCCTATTTTTTTCATAATGTTTTTCCTGATTTCTATTTCTATCGGTAAATTCGGATCATAATGTGCCTGATTTATTTTTGCACCAATCATAAATGTTATACAGTCACTGTTAAGCAAAAAATCCGTTAATCTGCCTGCCGGGTCGTCATTGGTTACGGGTTCATCCTGCTCTAAATATTCGTAAGCTCTTGTAAGAGTAAGTATTCCTTCCGTAACTAAGTCAACACCTTTCATATAAGACATCGGCGGAAGACTTCCCGATGCCAATATTTTACCATTTTCTATGGGAATATTTAACTCCCTTGAAATTAAATTTGCGGTTGTTCCTCCGCATATAGCTTTTTTTCCTTTAAAATCTTTAAAAATATTTGCATAAAAATTATCTCGTTGATTATGATAAGGAGGCCCCGTAAAAACTAATGCCTGTCTCGGATTTCTAAAGAAAAGACACATTGCGGACATATCGTCTTTAGGTAATAAATCCTCTTCACATTTCAATGCTTCCGAAATAATATGTCTTGATAAATCTCTACTGGATATGGTCGGAGCAATTTTAAGAACATTTGTCACTATATCCGCAAGTCCCTGCCGTCTTAGTCCCAATTTAAATTTTTGTGTACCTAATCCCGATTGTGTAATTCCGTCGGAACAAAATATCAGTCTGTCATTCTCTTCCAGTGTAATATTATATACCTGAACCTTTCTGTCGGTAAATTTTTTAGATGAAACCGTTACATATTCCGGTTCAATTATTTGCGAATTATGTATCCAAATGAAACTCGGATTTCCCTCTTCAACTATTTTTACCGAACCGTCTTCATTACAATCTATTGCGGAAAAAGTGGAATAACTTATTTTCCTTATTTGACATATCGGCAAAGATTCCATAATGATTTCCGAAGCTTTTTTTATATCTTTTCCTGCTTCTATAAATTTAGCCATCATTGTTGCCGTCATACAAGATAAAATATGTGCTTTAATTCCGCTTCCAAGCCCATCGGACAAAACCGCTATTAATCTTGATATTTCCGGATACCTTTTGGAAATAAAATAGTCACCGCAAGTATGTTCTTTATTTTTTCTTTTCTGAATACAGTCAATATCTATAAACACTATTTGTTATCCTTATTCTCTTTTGTGTTAAAATCTTCTATAATTGTGTTTAATAAAAGTTCGGTTTCAACCATGTGTTCACCCAACCTGCAAGCTATATCCTGCACTATACTGATATTTCTGTCTATAACTTCCTGAGCTTTGGTCACGATTTTTTCTTTGTTTATTTCACTTTTTGTAATATCGGATATAATTGCTCCGATAATATTATCCTGTTCTATAACGAATATGGAAATATCGTAAATTTTATCTTTTAAATAATAATGTTCTTTGTGTATATCTTTTCCATACTTTAAAACATCTTCAAATAAACCGTAAAAATCTAATATTCTTTTTAAATTTACCCCGCAAATAACATTTTCGTCTTGAATTGTTTCATAAATATCAGGGCAAAACATTTTCATAAAAGCTTTGTTTGCTTCCAAAATATCCAAATTTCTGTCTGCTATAACCGCACAGCTTGGCATGGATCTTAACATGGCAGAAGCTTTTTTCATTGCCGTTTTTCTCATAAAAGAAACACACATTGACGGTTCAGCTTCATTATAAATTAATGCTTTTGCAAGATCCCTGCAACTTGAATATCCGCATCCTCCGCAATTAAGTTCATCGGATTCACTGTGTTTACCTATCATTTTCATTGCAAGATTTATTTGTTCAATTGTAGGTTCTTGTTGTATTTTAGATTCTTCTTTATATTCTAAAGACACTACGGTTGTTGCCGTTTTCGGAATTTCGCTTCTTTCTTTCGTTCTATACAGTATATTGGAAGATACGGACAAAGAAGATTTTTTTGTTGCTTTAACAGGTCCGTTAATACATCCTCCGCTACAGGCAAGAGCTTCTATAAACAACTTTTCTTTCAGTGAATTAACATCTAAACTGTTTAATGCTTTTTCAAAGAATTCTATTGAACTTATACTCAAAAGCTGAATATTCTTATCTATTCCCGCTTTTTTTATGGTTTCGTTCATTCCGCCTTCAATAGGATATAAACTTCCTTCATAAGCATTAAAAGGAACGAATTGTTCCTTAATATCTTCTTTAAAATCGTTAATATTTATAAAACTTTCTTTCAACCATAATTTAAGTTCTTCAAAAGTTAAAGAAGCTGAAATTAAATCGTTGTTCCTGTCGGACTCATTTTTTTTTGCAATACAAGGTCCTATAAAAACAACGGAAATATCATTACCGTAATGTTCCTTTAACATCTTTGCATGAGTTAATGCTGGCGAAGCTATGGGAACTATATTTTTACTGAATTGAGGATGATAATATCTTATAAAATCAACTATTGTAGGGCATGCACTTGAAATATGTAATTTGGAATCTGAATTTTTTATTATGTTTGCTGTTTGAACGGAAACTTCCTGTGCTCCCAAAGCCGTTTCGCTTACGACATAAAATCCCAACTTTTTTAACAGAGCTGTTATTTGGGAAGCCGACAAATCGGAAATTCCCGACCAACTCGGTGCCAAAGATACAAAAACTTTTTTTTCCTGTTGTATTAAAGTTTTAACTTTGTTAATATCGTTTCTGAAATGTTTTGCTCCCGTAGGACATATAGTTACACAGTGTCCGCAAGTTATACATCTGTCATTTATGATAGAAGCACTGGAATTTAAAATTTTGATTGCTTTTATGGGACATTTTCTCACACATTTATAGCAATCCTGACATTCGTTTTTTAATGTATATACAGGTGGCATTTGTTCCATACTTCACATCCTTTTTAAGAGATTTATCAACTCTTCATGTGAACTTATTTGATACTTTGTATCATCTATTATTATACTCGGACCATCTTTACACTCAGACATACATCTTGAACCAATAAGCTCTATATTTGCCTGTAAAGAGTTTTCTTTTATGAAAGATTCTATAATTTGTAAGTTTTTCAAATTTCCTCTTGCAAAACAAGAACTTCCCATGCATATTTTTATTATATATTTCTTTTTATTCATAATTTTTTATCTTTTAAAGTAAACTTTAAAAAACTTCCTATTAAATTTTCACTCCATACTGCTATGTTTTGAGGAACATTTAAAACAGCCGGAGTAAAATTCCATATATATTTTATTTTTGTTTGTGCCAATAAATTCGCAATATATTGAGCACTTTTTCTTGGAACCGTTAAAATGATTATTTCAACATTCATTCGTTCTATAAGATTTTTAAGCCTGTCAATATGAAATATCGGTTTATTTGTTGAATTTGTTCCGATTTTTGAAGAATCAATATCAAACAATGCCACTATATTTAAACCGTAATCCGCAAAGTGGTCATATTTTGCTAAAGCCATACCTAAATTACCTGCACCTACAATGAATATATCTTTAGATTTTTGAAATCCCAAATATTGCTCAATTTCTTTTTTAAGTTCTTTGGTAGAATACCCTAAATTACATATTCCCTGACTGGTTAAAACCTGAAAATCTTTTCTTACTTGCGACTGATCTATTCTTAATATTGAGGAAATATATTTGCTTGAAACATAATCTATTTCGTTGTCTATACAATCTATCAAAATAGAAAAATATAAAGTAAATCTGTTTATGACTTTTGGTGAAATATTTTTAGTCATCTTATTGTATCATTTAAGAGTTATGACTTAAAGTTTTAACTAATCAACTTTAAGCCATAACCTTTTTT
>ONUQ01000138.1 GCA_900321055.1 uncultured Elusimicrobia bacterium | reverse complement strand
TGGCAGTTAAATAATTTATACTATTCAATTATATATACATACAAATAATTACTTAACTCTTTATTTATTTTTATCAATATTTTCCGTATAATCACAAAACTGCCCTTTTATTGTTCTGTTAAATAATGATAGTATTTATACATAGAAATTTTTAATTTTAAAATAATAAAAATGATGTAAAATAATTATAGGAGTCTAAAGTGAAAAAAGTAATTTGGTATATATTAATACTAATTTGTTTAGTTGAAACTGGTTATATTATTTTTTTTACCAAAAACTCTTATGATAATTTTTCGGATTCAATTGCATATTCTGTTTTGTGGACACAGTGTAGTGCGGAATATGAGGCATTGTGTTATCAAGCTTTTAATGGAGCAAAACAATATATATCTAAAATAAAAAATAAAGCAAAAAAACAGGCAATTATTCTTGACATAGATGAAACAGTACTAAACAATGTTATTTATGAAGCGAGTTTGATAAATAGTGAATATAATGAAAATATATTTATTAAATGGTGTAAAGAAATACAAGCAGAATCTATATGTGGAGCTGTTGATTTTTGTAATTTTGTGAAAGATAGTAATATAGAAATTTTTTATATATCAAACAGATCTAAAATTGTATTGGAAGAAACCATAGAAAATTTAAAAAAATTAAATTTTCCTTATGCGGATAAGAAACATGTTTTGTTAAAAGAAAATGCTTCAGATAAACAAGATAGATTTAATTATGTTAAAACTCTCGGATTTGATATAGTTCTATATGGGAATGATAAACTGGATATTTTTGATAAAAATTTTACAAATAAAAATTATATTGAAAGAAAACAATGGGTTAAAGAAAATAAAGATAAGTTTGGAAATTTATATATCATTCTTCCTAATATAATTTACTCTGATTTATACGAAACATTAGATAAGAACTATAGAAAGTATTCAAAATCACAATGGAACAAAATCAAATATTCTTTCATAAAATATTGGAGGAAATAAAAAATGAGGAAATATATATCTCTAATATTATTTTGCATATCATCATTTTTTATAATTATCTTTTTCAATATCTGTTGTTTTGCTATAGAACCTATAGAAACGATAGAGGCTAAAGTTAACAAAATTATTGACGGAAATAATATAATAGTTTCTGATTTAAAAAATGATAAAACTTTTAAAGTAAGCTTGTATGGAATATCTGTTCCAAAATACGATCAATATTATGGCAGACAAACTATCGCATATTTATCGGAACTCATTAGTCATAAAAAAGTTTTTATCAGTGTGTATGATATAGATAAATATTCAGGAAAAGTCGGTATTATATTTGTCAATAACAAGAATATTAATAAAAATCTTGTTGCAAACGGATATGCTTTGGTATATAAGGAATATAATAGACTGGAAGATGTAGATGATTGGATAAACAAAGAAAATAATGCAAAAAAGCAAAAAATAGGATTGTGGAATCCTGATACTCAAAATATAAATAAATTAGCTTACTATATTCCTTTTATTCCTTTTTTTCTTTTATTTTTTTATATTTATTTTTCTCGTTATAAAGTAGCTCTAATTTTAACAAGCAGTATAAGTTTTATATTGGCAAGTTTAAATTTTATTTTTATAAGTAATGATGCTTATCAAAAAGGGATGGAACAAGCTATAAAAGGAACCAATACAATTGTTGTTGAAGTTATAAAAGATATTCTTGAATATAACAAACAATTTACGGAAAAAAGAATAAAAAACAAAAAAGAACAAAAAAATAATATTTTTTCTGAAATTTTTTATAATAAAGAAAAAAATAATAATAACAATATTTTTAATTTACAAGGTTTTATTAATTTACATATTAACGAATATGCAAAAGAAAGATTGAATTCTATATTTGATAATTTGCCATATAATTACAGGCTTAAAGTTTCATCCGAACAGGATGTTGTGTTGTTGGATATAAAAAAAAGACCATCTTGGGATGACTTTTATTATGAAGATTATATAGATAAAGAAAAAATTACTATAGGAACAGAAACATACACATACACTTTCGGATACAAATATAAAGCTATATGGCATATTGCTTTAATAAGAAGTATAACTTTTTCAATGTATCCTGACATAATAGTTAATAGGAATTTTGATACGAATTTATGGTTAATGAGTTTAATACTGTATAATTGGCAAAGAAGTGTAAATTGGTGGCTTGCTTTTATAATAATATTTTTTGTGTTGTATCCGTTTTTGATAAGATTAGAAGAATATAGATTATATAAAAAAGTACTAAAAAAAGAATTGAACAAAATAAATTTGACAGCAAAAAAATATAATGAAAAATTAGAAAATATGAACAAAAGTTATTTAGCTAAAACAAATAAAATAAAAGAAAATTATGAAAAAGAAATTCTAAAATTAAAAGAAGGAAACGGTGACAATAAAACAGCAATAGAAACTACAATGCAATATTACGATGATAAGATAAAAGCTGTTACACAAAAATACAACAATGAACTAAAATCTTTAGAAAAAGAAAAAGAAAAAATTCGTGATAATTATGAACAGAGTAACAAAAGAATTAGTGATTTAGAAACCGAATTAGAAAAGCAAACAAACAAATCGTTTTATAATAGAAAAAAACTTGAATATTTAAAGAGCGAATTAAAAGAAGAAAAAAGAAAAAACATAATAGAAGAAAAAGTTTATATAGAAACAAATTCAAACAGGCAATTTAATTTTAGGGATAGTGCGAAAGTATTGATATTAGGCGGAGACGGAGGATTAAAAGAAAAAGATGTAGCAGGAATATTTAACAGTTTTTCTTTGGGAAAGGATTGCTTTGAATGGATTCACTATGAAGATTTGAAAAATTATGATATTACAATATTGGAAAACACTACAGAATATTCTGATATAATAATAGGAAATTCTCCTCATAAAACCAAAAATATGACGGGAGATATAAGTTTAGTTGCTCATTTAGAAAATAATAAAGATAAATATCCAAAATTGCAAATTGTAAGATTATCTGATGGTAGTCTTGGAAAAATTACAAAAACAATATTAAAAGAAAAAATAAAAAACAGTGATAAATATCTTAGAAAACATCAAAAAACTGAGAATATATAAATTAAGTATAATGTGGTACAAAATATCAGTCTACAGCAGAGGAAATATAGAAACAAAAAAATTGTAAAAGAATTAAAATATCCGATTTTAAATTAGTTATATTTTACTTATCAATTAAATTTTGTATATATAATAAATATTTAATTAGGAAGAATATTATGGTAAAAAAATATGGATTTTCTTTTTCATGGAAAAGATTGTTAGGAATAAGCGGACTAAAAAATAAGATATCAAGAAAAACCGGTGTTCCTTTAACAAAAGGCGGTATTGAAAGAAAAATTGGTAGAATGATTATAAATCTGTTTTTCAATAAAAAATAGATTATATATAAAATAAATAAACGATATATATAAAGAACTATAATTTTTTATAGAAAACACTAAAAACTTTTTTTGAACTTATTTATATATATAATCTGATAAAAAAATACAAACACAATAAAAATGTCAAAATTTGTTTTTGTGTTGATTGTGTAAATTATTTATATATTATTTTATTTTGATAAATATTTTTCATTATTTGTATTTTCTTTTCTTATACTTTTTTAATGGATTTAGCAATTTATTAAATTTTTATAAGATAGGGGATAAAAAATTAAACAACCGATATGTTTTTTTATTTTAGATAACAGAAAGTAATTTTTTTGTATATTCATGTTGTGGCGATATAAAAATATCTTTTGAATTACCTTGTTCAACTATATTCCCTTTATACATTACTGCCGTATAATTGGAATATTTTTTTGCTATTAAAATATTGTGTGTAATAATTACTAAAGTTAAATTTAATGTTTTCTTTAATTCTGCAAATAAATCTAATATTTGTTTCTGCACTGTTACATCTAACCCTGATGTCGGCTCATCAGCAATAAGAACTTTTGGATTATTTATTATAGCCATAGCTATTAAAATTCTTTGTTTTTGCCCGCCGGATAATTGATGAGGATAAGAATTATAAATTCTGTTAAAATCATATAAGTTTACTTTTTTAAAGACTTCTTTTATTTCGGCAGTTTTTTCTTCTTTACTTAAATTTTTATTATACACTTCTAATGCTTCTAAAACTTGTTTTCCTACAGTTATTACAGGATTTAAGTAAGAATGAGGATCTTGTAATACAATAGAAATATCTTTTCCTCTGATTTTTGCTATTTCCGATATTAAATTTCTATTTTCAAATGCTATATTTCCTTTATCAATTTTACCGTTATCTATTGAAATAAGCCCCATTAAAGAAAGAGCAAGTGTAGATTTTCCCGAACCGGATTGTCCGACTATTGCATAGGTTTTACCTTCATATATATCAAGATTTATGTTTTTTAAAATTTCCTGATATTTTGAATTAACATAATAACCTGCAAATAAATTTTTAATTGATAATATTATATTATTCAATGTGTTCTTCCTTAGGATCTAATATATCTCTTATAGCTTCACCAACTAAATTAAATGCTAATACCGTAACCAGTATTGCTATACCTGGAAACAAAGATAACCAACATGCCATATAAATATAATCTTTGCCGGATGTAAGAATCTGTCCCCAAGATGACATAGGAGGTTGAACTCCAAGCCCTAAAAAAGAAAGAGCAGATTCCGTAAGTATTGCTCCGCCTATCGCAAGAGACGAATATACCATAAGCGGTGAAATAATGTTTGGTAAAATATGTACACAAAATATTTTTATATTACTTACAGCCATCATTTTGGAAACCAAAATAAATTCCCGTTCTTTTAAAGATAAAACCTCTGCTCTGACAAGCCTTGCAAGCCCCGGCCAAGAAGTTACGCCTATGACTACCATAACATTATAAATATTGGGTTCTACAAAAGCTATTACAAGTATAATAAGGAAAAATGTTGGAAAACATAAAACTATATCCGTAAATCTCATTATGATATAATCCGCTTTTCCGCCATAATATCCGGAAACTATACCTAAAAATGTTCCTATAACAAGAATTATAAATACTGAAATAAATCCGACTGACAATGAAATTCTTGCACCAAAAATCATTCTGGTAAAAACATCTCTGCCTAAGTCATCCGTTCCAAAAATATGTGTTAACGACGGAGGTTGTAATCTTTCAAATATATTTTGTTGAGACGGAGTATATGGTGAAATTACAGGTGCAAAAACAGACACCAAAATTAACAATATTATAGTTGTTAATCCTATCATGGCAAACTTATTTTTTATTAATTTTTTTAATATATTTTTCATAAAAATTATTTTACAATTATTAATTTTACAAACGAACAAAATATAAAAAACTTTTGTTAAAAACCACTCTGTAAATTAGCTGTAAATTCCATATTACCGATGATAATATTCAAATACTCATACTGTTTCATCTATTTATATTTAATTCTCGGATCGGCATAAGTATACAAAATATCAGCAACAATGTTTCCTAATAAAGTTAATATTGCAGTTAATGTTGCTATT
>ONUQ01000001.1 GCA_900321055.1 uncultured Elusimicrobia bacterium | reverse complement strand
GAATCGTATACGGAATCACCTTTTGGCATTCCTCTTTTTTCTCTTGGTTTTAATGCTTTTCTTGGCATATTTTAATTCCTCTTTTTTCTACGGTTACCGATTAAACGGCATTTTTATATTTTTTACAATCTATATTTTTATTTCTAACTAATGCTTAACAAAAAGAAATAACTATATTACTTCTCTCACAATTCGCAACAACAAAGAACTTTGATTTCTTGTCAATCACAGAGCAAAAACGATATTAATAACTTCACCTGCTGAATATTAAAAAATTCTAAACTTCTCGTTTCTTTATCTGTTGTTATTACTTTTCCCAAACCATCCGACTTTCTATACTATTTTTTTGCTGCTTTTGCTTTCTTTGCACCATATTTACTTCTTGATTGTTTTCTACCATCAACACCGGTTGCATCTAATGCACCTCTAATAATATGGTATCTAACACCAGGTAAATCCTTCACTCTTCCGCCTCTTATAAGAACAATTGAATGTTCCTGTAAGTTATGACCTACACCAGGTATATATGAAGTAACTTCATATCCTGATGTTAATTTAACTCTTGCTACTTTTCTTAAAGCTGAGTTAGGTTTTTTTGGAGTTGTTGTATAAACTCTTGTACATACTCCTCTTCTTTGTGGACAACTTTTCAATGCCGGAGATTTTGTTTTTTGTAAAACTTGTTTTCTTCCGCCTGAAATTAACTGATTAACTGTTGGCATCTTTCCTTCCCTTTAACTTAAATTTTATAATTCCTTTCAAACTATTTTTCTTTATTTTCTATTGCTCTAAGTCCTGTCCCAGCAGGTATTAAGTGACCTATAGCAACATTTTCTTTTAATCCTCTAAGTACATCTATTTGACCTGATACAGCAGCTTCTGTCAACACTCTTGTCGTTTCTTGGAAACTTGCAGCTGATATAAATGAATCTGAAGATAACGAAGCCTTTGTTATACCTAATAATACCGGTTGTGCAACAGGTACTTTTCCACCCTTAGCTTTTATTGCCTTCCTTTCAGTTTCATACTTATATCTTGATATAATTTCACCTTTTAAGAATTTACTATCGCCTTCTTCCGTTATTCTTACATTAGACAACATTTGTCTTACTACAACTTCTATATGTTTATCGTTAATAGACACACCCTGTAATCTATAAACTTGTTGTATCTCGTTTACAAGATACTCTTGCACTACTTTTGGACCTTTAACTTTAAGAATATCGTGCGGATTTACTGCACCGTCCGAAAGAGCCTCTCCTGCTTCAACTTTATCACCTTCATATACAACCAAATGTCTTCCTAACGGAATAGTATATTCTTTTTCTATCTTTGTTTCCGTATCTATAACTTTAATTTTTAATGCACTCTTCTTTGTTGCTTCACCAAATTTAACTATACCATCAATTTCCGATACCACTGCAACATTTTTAGGTTTTCTTCCCTCAAACAATTCAGAAACTCTCGGAAGACCTCCGGTAATATCCTTAACCTTTGTTGCTTCATTTGGCATTTTTGCTAAAACATCACCAACTTTTATTTCATCACCGCTTTTTACAACAAGAGTTGTATCTACAGGTAACGGATATTCTACTACTACTTTGCCATCTTTTTCAATAACAAATTTTGGTCTATGTTTTCTTGTTCTATCTTCAATAATTACTCTTTCAATCTGTCCTGTAATTTTTGATTTTTCTTTTTGTAATGTTACACCGTCTTTTATATCAACATATTTTAGCTTACCGTCATACTCGGATATAATAGATTTTGAATGAGGATCCCATTTTGAAAGTAAAATATGTTTTTTTGTTTTTGTTGCAGGATCTTCTTTTAATGTAACATCTTGACCGTCTTTTACATATATAACTGCACCATAAGGAATTTTATGAACCTGTCTTCTTCTTGGTGAATTTTCCGTAAACACAAGCTCTGTATTTCTACTTACTACCAATGTTTCACCATCTCTGTTTTTAATAGATTTCAAATTATAAAAATCTACGGTTCCGTCTTTTTCCGCATATATTTCCGATTTTTGTGTAACCGTGCTTGCAGCACCACCGATGTGGAAAGTTCTCAATGTAAGCTGAGTTCCGGGCTCACCGATTGACTGTGCAGCTACAACTCCAACAGCTTCACCAACTTCTGCAAGTTTTCCCGTAGCTGGACTTAATCCGTAACATTTTGCACAAACACCATGCTCTGCTTCACAAGTTAAAACACTTCTTATACCAATTTTATCAATACCTGCTTCAACAAGTTTCTTTGCCTGTTCAAGAGTTATCAATTCGCCTCTTTTTACAATAAGATCCTCTCTAATATCATCACCATGTTGAATAATACCAACAACATTGTCCAAAGCTACTCTACCTACAATTCTCTCTTCTAACTTTTCAATTGTTTCTTCCCCGGCTCTTAAATCTCCGATGAAAACTCCGTTTACTGTTCCACAATCATGTTCTCTTACTACAACATCATGTGATACATCTACAAGTTTTCTTGTCATATATCCGGCTTCTGCGGTTTTTAATGCCGTATCAGAAAGACCTTTTCTACCTCCGTGAGTAGATATAAAGTATTCCAATATAGAAAGTCCTTCTCTAAAATTTGCGATAATAGGAGTTTCAATAATTTCTCCAACACCTCCGGAGAGTTTTTTCTGAGGTTTTGCCATAAGACCTCTCATACCTGCAAGCTGTCTTACTTGTTGTCTGGAACCTCTTGCTCCCGAATCTGCCATCATATATACTGAATTGAATCTGTTTTTATTTGGTTCATAAGGCTCATTTTCTGTCTTTTTCATTTCGTCAAACATTATATCTGCAACATCATCCGTTACCTTTGTCCAAATATCAATGATTTTATTATATCTTTCACTCTCGGTTATCAATCCCATCTTTGCCTGTTTTGCAATTTCTCTTACTTTTTTCTTTGCATCATTAATCATCTCGTCTTTTTCAGGCGGAACATTCATTGCTCCTATAGAAATTGATACTCCTGCCAAAGTTGCATATTTATATCCCAAAGTTTTTATTTCATCTAATAATATAACCGTCTTATACTGACCAAGTTTATTAAAACATTCATCAATAAGAGCTACCAAATCTTTCTTACCGAATGCCTTATTCTTAAAACCTAAAGCATAAGAGCCATCTTCATTCTTTGGTAAATGTTCATTGAATATTACTCTTCCTACCGTTGTATAATTGTTTATACCTTTCTTTGAATCATTTTTCCATTTTGATAAATCTTTTTGTTCACTATCTTTAAGGTTAGGATCTCTTAATGTGGTTATTCCTGCTACTTTTATTCTTGCTTGCAAATCTACTTCTTTTTGCTGATAAGCACTTATTACTTCATCAACACCTGAAAATATACTGCCTTCTCCAAGCACACCTTTCTTTTCTTTTGTTATAAAACAACTTCCCAAAACAATATCTTGTCCCGGAATGGTAATAGGTTTTCCCGAAGATGGTGACAAAATATTCTTTGTTGTCATCATCAACATCTTTGCTTCAAGTTGTGCTTCTACGGATATCGGAACATGCACTGCCATTTGATCTCCATCAAAATCAGCATTAAATGCCGTACATGTCAAAGGATGTAACTGTATTGATTTTCCTTCAACCAATATTGGCTCAAAAGCCTGAATTCCAAGTCTATGAAGTGTAGGAGCTCTGTTAAGCATTACAGGATGATTTTTGGTAACTTTTTCCAATATTCCCCATACTCTAACATCGCCTCTTTCTAATGTTCTTCTTGCAGATTTTAATGTCTGTCTTTCCTGATTTATAAGTTCTCTTATAATAAACGGCTTAAATAACTCCAATGCCATTTCTTTTGGGATACCACACTGATTAAGTTTCAATGAAGGTCCAACAACAATAACACTTCTTCCTGAATAATCTACTCTTTTTCCAAGTAAATTCTGTCTAAATCTTCCTTGTTTTCCTTTCAATGTATCCGATAAAGATTTTAAAGTTCTTCCACCGGCACCTACTACAGGTCTTGCCATTGAATCATTATCTATCAAAGCATCTACTGATTCCTGTAATAATCTCTTTTCGTTATTTATCATAACGATAGGAGCTTTTAATTGTTCAATGTGTCTTAATCTGTTATTTCTATTGATAATTCTTCTGTATAAATCATTCAAATCCGATGCTGCAAATCTTCCACCTTCAAGAGCTACCAAAGGTCTCAAATCAGGCGGAATAACAGGAAGAACCGTAAGTATCATCCATTCAGGTCTTGTATTTGAATTTTTAAATCCTTCTACAACTCTAAGTTTTTTTATAAGTCTTGCTCTTTCCATATCCGAAGAAATATTCTTTATTTCTTTCTGTATAGAATTTTGTTCTGTATCAAGATTTATCTCTTCTAATAATTTTCTTATTGCGGATGCACCTATATCAACTTTTAAACTGCTTTCAAAACCATTCTTAAACTTTTTAACATCACTTTCTTCCAATAATATCGGTGTTTCCGGTTTTGAGAAAGTTTTTAATATCGGCATTCCCATTCTGAAAATTTCAACCTTTAACTTTCCTTCAAAAGATTTTAAACCTTCAGGATTTTTTCTCAACTCTAAAAATACCTTTTCTTTTTCTATATCAAAAAATTCTATTTTTATTTTTTTATCAACTTCAGAAACTAAAATATCTTGAGATTTTTCAAATGCACCATCAAATATTTTTTTAAACCCTGATTTTTGTGAACCTTCCAATTCATAAAAATAAATTGAGTGCGGCTTAAAATAACATTTATAATATTTGGCACCATTTAAAATATTTTCTGCTATCTTATTTACAATTTCTGCCTTTTTTATATTGCTATAATCAGACATTGTTTTAACAAGCTTTTCCAGTTGTTTTCTCAATGCTTTTTCATCATTATCAACATTTATTTCTTCTGCAACTATTCCATCAAAAACATTTCTCAATTCATCTCTAACAACTGCACTTTTCGTCCCATGCTTGAATAAATTATACTCTTCCTCTTTTAACAATGAACCTTTATGTAAAATAGGAACAATTTCAGAACCATCTTTTAATGTCTCTGTTACAACATACTTGTTATAATAAATAACCTTTTCCAAATCAGATATTTTCATATT
>ONUQ01000033.1 GCA_900321055.1 uncultured Elusimicrobia bacterium | reverse complement strand
GCCGTTGCCTGTCATTGCGAGAAAATACGGAGTATTTTCGTGGCAATCCATAAAAAAATAAATCCGTTTTTCCTCTTTGTCGTTAAACCCGGGCTTTTTCTTTTTTTCTCTATTAACAAAAAGATGTTTTTATTGTAAAATACATATAATTGTAAAGGATTTGAAATAAAAAATTGCTGTGGTGGTGCAGTTGAATTACTAAGCAATTTTTTTAGTTTTTTAAGGAGTTAAAATGTTTGTAGGTTTTGGATATGATGTTCATAGATTTAAAAAATCAAGAAAACTTTTTTTAGGCGGAGTAAAAATTTCAGATACTGACGGCCTTGACGGACATAGCGATGCAGATGTTTTAATTCATGCATTAATGGATGCATTACTTGGAGCAGCCGGGGAAAACGATATAGGTCATTTCTTTCCGAACACGGATTCAAAATATAAAGATATAGCCAGTACGGAACTGTTAAAAATAGTAGCGGATACTCTAAATAATAAAAATTTTAAAATAGTTAATACGGATATTACCGTTGTTGCTGAAAAACCTAAAATATATCCTTATATAGATCAGATGAAAGATGTCCTGTCTTCAATTCTTGGAATAAATAAAGAGCAAATAGCAATAAAAGCAACTACAAATGAAAGAATGGGATTTGTCGGTAGAGAAGAGGGAATATGCTCTATGGCAGTAGTTTTGATAGAAAAGTAGATTATTCTTTATAAGAATTTCAGATATTTAGTATAATATTTTTTGTTATTATTTTTTTAGTTGATTATGGTAATGATTAAATGAAAAATAATAGAATTTAAAACTGTATTAAATTATGAAAAGGTGCTGAGTAAAAATGAAAAAAAGTATATCTGTATTTTGCGGTTTATTTTTGTTGGTTACTACAAGTTTATTTGCAGATGGTTCATTAACATTGGAAGAAGCATTGAAAAGTGCCATTGCTAAAAATGAATTGATTAATGCTTCCGTAAAAACAAAAGAATTTTCCGAATACGAATTGAAAGCTGCCAAAGGAAAATATTTTCCTAACATCTTTCTTGACGGTTCCGTAAACAAGATTAACAGTCCTATAGTGTTAGGTTTGAATAGTGCCAGAAGTGCGATAATTGAAACAAGTGTGGCAACCCTTAAAGCTGCAGGGACTCGCAGTACTGAAGAAATTGCATTTTTCAAAGCTCAACTGGAATCAAAACTTCCTAATTTTGATATGAAATTTCAAGACAGTTTATTTTATAAATTTTCTGCGGGAGTTACCTGGCCATTATTTACCGGCGGAAAAATTTCTGCAAATACCAAAGCAAAAGAAATTCAAGTATCAATGTCTCAATTAGAATATGAAAAAACATTGAATTCTACAATTACCTCGGTAATAGAAAGTTATTTTAGAGCAAAACTTGCCCAAGAAGCAAGGAATATTAGAAAGGACTATTTAAATGATATTATTCAATATAATGACAATGCACAGAAATTGTTTAATGTTGGAATGATATCCAAGGCAAATAAATTAAGAGCTGAAGTTGCTCTTGCACAGGCAACAAGGGAATATCAGAAATCAGAACGGGATTTACAATTGGCTTTGGTAGTTTTATCGGATATAATAGGACTTGATGCCAAAAATTCAAATTTGGTTACGGATTTTAAGAAAATAGAAAATATGAATAATTCACAATATTACGAAAATATTGCAATTTCAAATAACATATCACTAAAAAATCTTGAACATAAGAAAGAATTGATTTCGCAAAAGAAAAAATCAATAAAAGGTAATTTTTTACCAACCGTAGCTGCTTTTGGAAAATATGAAATATATAAACATAATCTTACACTGTTTGAACCGGAATGGGTAGCGGGATTAAGTGCCAGATTAGATTTATTTAAAGGCGGAGAAGATTATAATGAATTTAAAGCTTATAATACTCAGCTGGAAGTTATAGATTTATATATAAAAAATGCAAATAAAATGATAGTTACTGCCATAAAAAAATATCATCATGAAGCCAAAGCTGCTTTGGAACAGTATGAAAGTTTAAAAAGTTCGCAAAAACTTACGGAAGAGAACCTTAACTTATATAAAAAATCATTTACGGAAGGTCTTGCGACTTCTATAGAAGTCGTAGATGCTGAACTTGCTTTAGAAAAAGTCAGATTGGAGCAATCACAGGCATTATTTGAATTTAATGTTGCTTATGCACACTTGATAGATGTATGTGCAAATTCACAAATATTGATGAATAAAATTATAGGAGAAACTAAAAAAAATGAAAAATAAAATTTTATTGTGTTTATTATTTTTTGTAACAATTAGTATATGTTCCTGTTCAAAACATAAAGAAACTATTTCCGGTGAAGTTGATGCTACGGAAATAGATATCGGGGTAAAAGTTCCGGGAAGAATTGCGGAAATATTTATTACGGAAGGTCAAGTTGTGAAAAAAGGTGATATTTTAGGCAGACTTGAAGGTAAAGAATTGGATGCAAAATTAAAAACCGTTAATGCTGCCTTAAAAGAAGCTGAAGAACAATATGCTTTTGCCGAAAAAACCTATAACAGAATAAAAAATCTTTATGAAGACGGAGTTGTTCCTAAACAGCAGTTTGATGAAGTTAAATATAAATATAATGCAGCTTTACAAAAAATAAATGCTACACAAGGTAAAAAAAATGAAATCATGGCATACTATAATGAACTTACAATAGTTGCTCCGATAGATGGCGAAGTAACTCAAGTTATTTCACATCCCGGAGAACTTGTGGCTACAGGGTATCCTATAATAACAATTCTTGACACAAATGATATATGGGTAGTGTTTAATATCAGAGAAGATTTGTTGAATGATATTGAAAAAGATAAACATATAAATGTTTATATTCCTGCAATAAAAGAAACTTTTGATATGAAAGTAACTTATATTTCTGCAATGGCAAGTTTTGCTTCATGGAAGCCGACAAATCAGCAAAATAATTATGATTTAAAGACTTTTGAAATAAGAGCAAAAAGCAGTAATAAAATAAAAAATTTAAGACCGGGTATGACTGCGGTAATTGTTGAAAAAGAACAAAAATGAAATATCTTTTTGATATTATAATAGAAGAATTTAAACTTATATTTACGAACAAAAATTATATATTTTTGGTATGTTTGTGGCCATTCATAGATTGTTTGTTTTTGGGTGGTATATATTTTTATGGTTATGTTAGAAATATGCCCATTGCTGTTGTTGATAACGATAACACAAAATTATCAAGAACCATATCAAGATATTTTGATACATCTTATGCTTTTGATGTGTTTTATGAAACTAAAAGTATTGATGATTTAAAGGATTTACTTACCGAAAATAAAATTTCTATGGGAATAGTGATTCCCAAAAATACTCAAAGAAATATAAAAAAATCGTTGCCGGCTAATATAGATTTTTATATAGATGGCTCTAATTATCTTACGGCAAACCTTTCGGAAATAGAAGGCTCTAATATTTTAGGAACAATTAATGCAGGGTTAAAAAATGTTATGATGAAAAAAAAAGGTATTCAGTCAAGCCATGCAAAAGCAATGATGCTTCCGATTATAAATGATACATCAAAATTATTTAATCCGACATACAATTACGGATATTTTTTAACACCGGGTTTGTGGATTTCTATTTTGGGGCAATTATTTTTAATATTTGGAGCATTATCAATAGGCAGACATCTTGAACAAAACAGAAATACTTCTGCTGTTTTTTGTTTGGTTTTTGGAAAATTATTTGTTTATACGGTAATTTCTGTTATATATTTTGAAATTTTATTTAGAATTTTTTTCCCGATATTTCAAATTCCTTTTGACGGGAATACTTTCGGGGCAATAATTTTAAGTGTACTGTTTATTTTGGCAACAATACTTTTAGGTATGCTTATGTCGGCAGTTTCCGGAAACAGAGTAGATTCTCTTAAAGGATGTCTTCTTATCGGTTCTCCTGCTTTTTTGTTGTCGGGATATACTTGGCCGTTAGAGCAAATGCCGACACTTATGAGAACGATATCTCATTTTATTCCGCTTACGGCATATCTTGAAGGTTTTAGAAAGATTTTTCAGCAAAATATGAAAGTGGAATACATATTGCCTTTTTCTAAGATTTTGATATTTTTAATAGTACTTTATTTTATACTTACATATACATCTTTGTTTATAAGAAATAAAATTTTAAAAAAGAACGAAAACAATGAAAGGATTTAAAGAAATATTTTTAAGAGAAATAAAAAGAATTTTTTTATCAAAAGATTTAGTAATGGTATGTCTTATAGCCCCGTTTATTTATTTTTTTGGGCTTGTGTATATTTACCATAAACAGAATCCTAAAGATATTAGAATAGATATTGTAGATAAAGATAATTCTTTTGTTTCAAGACAATATACCAGAATGATAGATGCTACTCCCGAACTAAATATTGTCAGTTTTTATTCCTCTGCTTATGCCGCATATAATGCAATTTTTGAAAATCAAACGGATTTATTTTATTTTATTCCTAAAAATTTTACTACAAATTTAAAAAGAGGAAAAAGCACTTATGCTTTTATAGGAGCAAATGCCAGTAATTTTATGGTTTCAAGTTCTGCCATAAAAACGGTTGTTATGACATCTCAATTTTTATCGGCAAAAATTTTAGCAAAATTTTTAATAAGTAACGGAATTTCCGTACAATCAGCAAAACAAATTATACAGCTCATTAGAGGAAATTTCAGATGGATATTCAATGCAAAAAAAACTTATGCAAACTTTTTTATCCCGTTTATATTGTTTGCGATATTTCAACAAATTCTTATAGTTGCCGTATGCCATACAATGAGTTTGGAAACACAACAGAACACTTGGAAAGATTTATATAACATATCCGGAAATAAAATATTACCGATAATATTGGGTAAAGGAATTCCTTATATTTTTGTTGCACTTTTTATGATACTTATTTTTGTTTTTTTTGTTTTACCGTTTGGAGATATTTTTGAAACGGCTAAATTAAATTTAATAATTATTTCTCTTGCATATTCTTTTGTTATAGTATTTTTTGCTATGACAATTTCGCATTTATTTAAAACTCCGGTTATTTCTTTATGTGCTTTAACTTTTTATTCACTTCCTGTTTTACTAATATCCGGGTTTGCTTGGCCACTGTATATGTTGCCGGTTCATTTGCATTTTATTGCTTATTTGTTTCCCTCAACTTATTTCATAAATATTTTTAGATTATATGCACTGAAAAATATAGAAATATATTATGCAACGGTTCCTATTATACAGCTAGCAATTTTATTTGCGGTTTGTATACTGATAAATTTTATAGTATTTAAAGTTAAATTGATAACATTACCAAAATCCAAATAGTACGACATACAACATATATTATATATATTGTTTTATTGATATAAATTTGGTAAACTACACCTGTTAAAAGGTCAAGTGTGTTACGGATTTTATTACTGCTTGCAAAAAAAAAGAAAAAAATATACAATAACCCAATATGGATGATATTCTTTTAGTTTGTGTAGTGTTATTAACAGTAGCAGTAATAATAGCGGTAGTATATTTTGTTATTGCTATGAGCCAAATTACTCGGGCTGCAAAGAAGTTGGAAGAAACTTTAGAAAAAACTAATTATGAGTTGGATTCTGTTCACAGAGTTTCCAGTATGTTTTTAGAAGTTGCGGAGTTATTTCCTAAAGCTTGGATGAAGGTTGCAACAGCGGTTTTGCCGGTAGTAACATCTTTTGTTTTAAAAAAGAAAAAATAGGAGGGTGTTATGGATAACAGAGATACTAGTCTTTTTGCTTTTTTGTTTGGAGCGGTTGTAGGTGCAGCAGTTGCTTTGTTATATGCTCCTAAAACAGGTAAAGAAACAAGAGCCCATTTGAAAAGAATAACGGAAGATTTTGTTGAAGATGCCGGTGAGTTTGGAACAGAATTGAAGGAACATGGAAGAAGGTTTGTTGAAGAAGGAAAAACAAGAGTATCTGAAATTGTAGAAAAGGGAAAAGACAGATATTCTAAAGTTTTTAGAAAACAAGAACCAAAGTTGGAGCAGGAAGAAATTCCTGTTGAAGTTAAAGAAGAACAAATAGAAACAATTGAAAAGGAATAATGTAGTGATATGCTGAGGTAGCTCAGTCGGTAGAGCAAAGGTCTGAAAAACCTTGTGTCGGCAGTTCGATTCTGCCCCTCAGCATATTGTAAATATAAAAAACTTGAATAATTTAGTTCAAGTTTTTTTTATGTTGAAAGTTTTATGCGGATATATAAAAAAATATATCAAATTATTGATTTTAAAAAGTTGTTAAATTTTTTTAATGTTGTATATATTGAGTTTAAATATAAATAATTTATTAATTTTTTTAGAGAGAAAAAAATGAGTATTTTTGAAGTTGTAATGTTAATATGTTTTGCCAGTGCATGGCCATTTTCTATTTATAAAAGTTATAAATCAAAACAAACAGCAGGCAAAAGTCTTTTATTTATGTACACAATAGAAGTCGGATACATTGCAGGTTTATTGCATAAATATTTTTATAATATGGATGGAGTATTTTATCTTTATCTTTTTAATTTTTGTTTAGTATTAATAGATATTGCCTTATATTATAGAAATGTTGCTATCGGTAAAAAGAAAAAGATAGAAATTTAAGCAGTTTGGCTTATAATATCGGAACAGTCAGTATAATTTATAATTAAAAGTTGTAGCTTTTCTTTTCTAATT
>ONUQ01000087.1 GCA_900321055.1 uncultured Elusimicrobia bacterium | reverse complement strand
TTCAATTGCAATTACTATGACTTTAATCGGAATATTGCTTACTTCTCTTGTAATTGCCCGTGAGTGGGAAAGAGGAACAATGGAAGCTTTATTAAGTACAAAAGTCAGAGCATTTCATATTTTGCTTGGCAAATACATTCCGTATTTTGTTTTGGGGATGTTGTCAACAGCATTTAATATGTTCCTTTGTGTTTGTGTTTTTCAGGTACCGTTTAGGGGCAGTTATTTTATGTTTTTCTTAATAAGCGGAATTTTTCTGTTTACATCACTCGGTATCGGATTAATGATTTCAACTGCATTAAAAAATCAATTTATGGCGAGTATGGTATCTATAAGTGTAGGATTTATGCCTGCTTTGATGCTATCAGGGTTACTGTTTCCGATTAATTCTATGCCAACATTTTTCCAATACTTAACTATGATAATCCCGCCAAGATACTATATTTCATTTATTGAAAGTGAATTTATGGCAGGCGGGGTAAATGAAATAAGGCTGGCAAATGCTTTTTATTTAACTATATTAGGATTAATTCTGTTTGCCGGAGTTTATAAGAAAACACAAATAAGACTTGAGGCATCATGTCCTTCCGTTGAGAGAGGACAGAAATCTTTGATTTCCGGGAGGGGTGATGATTAAAGATTTTTTGTGCAGAGTTACGGCACTCATAAAAAAAGAATTTAGAACTATTTGGAATGATCCGAAATCTCGTGCCATTATTATTGCAATGCCGTTAATGCAACTTTTGGTGTTTTCAAATGCAGTAACAATGGAAGTTAAAAACATTGATGCCGTTGTTTTAGATTATTCTAAAAGTGTTGAAAGCAGAGAATTACTTTCAAGATTTGAAAATTCAACAAGATTTAGAAAATTCTATTATGTTGATAACGAGAAAGATTTTCAGGAAAAACTTGATACTCAAAAAGCTCAACTCGGGATAAATATTCCGAATGATTTTGCAAAGAGAATAAAGTCTAAAACAGGTGCAAATGTCCGGATAATATCCGATGGCAGACAAACAAATTCTGCTGCAATAGGATCGGGGTATGCATCGCAAATAATAAATTTATATAATGCGGAACTTGCGGGAAACAAGAATTCGGGATTGGATATAACTGTAAGAAACTGGTTTAACCCTAATCTTGAATACAAATGGTATATTTTGACGATTATTGTTGCAATGCTTTCACTTGTAACAACTTTGATTCTTACATCTTTATCTATTGCAAGAGAAAGAGAGCTCGGAACATTTGATCAGCTTATTGTCAGTCCTCTTTCATCATTTGAAATATTAATCGGTAAATCTATACCTCCTTTGATTATTGCAATGATTTTAACTATGGTTATGATTGGAATAGTCATTGTATTTTTTCATGTTCCTTTTGTCGGTTCTATAATTTTATTTTTTATTTCAATATTGATATCTCTTTTAGCGATAGTCGGTGTCGGACTTTATATTTCATCAATTTGTAATACACAGCAACAGGCAATTTTATCTGTTATGACATTTATGATACCGGCAGTACTGCTTTCGGGTTTTATTTCGCCTATTGATGATATGCCGCTTTGTTTGCAATATTTAACATACTTAGATCCTGTAAGGTTCTTTATGGCTTTATCTCGCGGAATAATATTAAAAGGTATGGGAATTAAAGATGTTATAACAAATGTAATCCCGCTAATAATAATAGCCACAATAACTCTAACTCTTGCAAGCAGAACATTTAAGAGAAAATTGGGTTAAAAATTTACATTCTTTCTATGTACCAAACAGATATTCCAAAATGATTAAAATTTCATTGAAGTTCAAATAAACTTAAAAGAATTGTTGTCTTTGAAGTTCCAAGAATATTTATTTAACGGAATTAAGAAAAGGAAAAATCAGTTTACTGTGCAAAAAATTTAATATATCAGTAAACATATTGTTAAAGGATAAAGACTTTATATATTTATGAAAAATTGAGCAATTAAAAACTATGTTGAACAACTTTTAAACTCAAAAAAACAATGTAACGATATTAAAAAAAGATGACAAATTATGTGTCTAATATACAAAAACACCAAAATAAACTAATAAAAAACCAAAAATGGTCTTGTCTTTATCCGATTGTCAAGTAACCGCTTCATATAAAAATATTCCGATTTAACCAAAGAATGATGTTAGCACGAAATTTTATTTTTTCAAATTTGTAACTTTACTGTTTGTTTTCTTCTTTATTATCCTTGTTACCTTTGTTTTTTGTATTCTTTACAGATATAGCCGTTGTTTTGCTACAGTTGTTACAGTTTTGATTTATTCTTTTTATTTGTGATATTTTAAAATTTTTTATATTATTTTCTGAAATTTCTACATTACAACATTCTTTTATACAATCCAATGATACAACTTTACCTTTACCGTTAGGTGTGCTTACCATATCGTCAATTTTTGGAGCAGTCTTTTTAAAATCAACATAGTTTTCATATTCGTAAGCTAAACAGCACATAAGTCTACCGCAAAGACCGGAAAGTTTTGCAGTATTTAGAGACAAATCTTGATCTTTTGCCATATCTATCGTAACGGAAGAAAAATCTTTTAAGAATATTTGGCAACATAATTGTTTACCGCAAGTTCCAACCCCGCCGACAATCTTAGATTCATCTCTAACTCCAATTTGAACCATTTGTATTCTTGTTTTTAAAACATGTGCTAAATCTTTTATAAGTTGTCTGAAATCTACCCTCTTTTCTGAAGTATAATATATAAAAAGTTTTGCTCTATCAAATGTGTACTGAACACATGTAAGTTTCATATCAAGTTGATGTTCTTGGACTTTCTTTGAAACAGTGACTCTTGCCTGTAAATTTTTACTTTCATTATTAACAAGTCTTTTTAAATCGTTTTCTGTTGCAATTCTTAAAATTTTACCGATATAAACATCTTTCGGCGGTTGCGGAATATTTTTTTCTTTTTCACATATAATACCAAACTCTGTTCCATGTTCTGTTTCAATAATAACTTTATCATTTAAATTTACGGTATATTGACCGGTTTGTGCATATACTTTATCTTTAATTCTTCTAACGATAACTCCAACTACCATTGGCATAACATAATCTCCTCTATATTAACTCATTTTATTTTAGCATTTATATATAAAAACAAATTGTCTAACACATTTACGGGATTAGCATTTTGTTCTAAATATCTTTTGCTTTCTGTTAACCTTTCAATAATATTAGCATACTTTGAAGGGTTTTGTCTAAAATCTTTTGTGGCATTTTCTGTGATTATGCTAACTGCTTCTAAAGCATTATCCCTATTGGTAGCAACAGATTTACTTTTTAATAGTATATCTGCTAGTGGTAATTTTTTTGAAGTCAACTCTTCCCATAATGCAGAATATTCGTTTTGAGTATTAAGCATCAATGTTTCTGCTTTTTCAATAGAACCATCAGCTATTTGTGCAATATTTTCTGCAGTATCTTGAGGTAAAAAATGTTTGTTCTGCAGATATTTTTGTATTTCTTCTGTTTTTAACGGTTGAAAAAAAATCGTTTGTGCTCTGGAACAAATTGTTACGGGGATAGTTTCTTTATGTTTAGCTATTAAAATAATTATTGTATTGTCCGGCGGTTCTTCTAAAGTTTTTAATAAACAATTAAATGCTTCTGTTGTCATTTTTTCTGCCGGTTCTATTATAAAAAACTTCCACTTTCCATCTGTAGATTTAAGATAAACTTTTTCTTGCATGTATCGGATAAGTTTTATTCCTAACTTTGTTTTTCCCTTTTCGGAATCTTTTTCTGCAATTTCATCTTGTTTGTCAAAGTTTATAATATGCAGATCGGGGAAAGTTTTGTTTTGTATATGCTCACAAGATAAACAATGGTTGCATGCACCAAAGTCACTTTTTGTATAATCGTTTATTGTACAATTTAAAATTTTGGCAAATTCTATGGCAGTCATCATTTTTCCCGTGCCGGGTTCTCCCATAAAAATATAAGCATGAGGAATTTTATTGTTTTTTATCTGCTCTGAAATAATTTTTTTTGCTTTTTCTTGTCCTATTATTTTTTCAAACATATATTTTTTTCTTCTTAAAAAATTTATCTATTTCTATGTTTATCTGCTTTTGAGTTTTTTTTACTATCTTACTTGTCTTTATTTTTTTTATTCTGTTAGGATACTTTTTTGCAAGCTCAAGAAATCCTTTCCTTACTTTATTATGAAAAGATATACTCTCTCTTTCAATTCTGTCGCCACCGGTCAAACTACCTTTATTAACCGTAGTTGCTTTTTTTATCCCTGCAGACGGATTTATATCAAGGTATATAGTTAAATCCGGTTTTATGCTCTCTGTGGCAATGTCATTCAATTTTTTTATTGTATCTTTATCTATTCCTCTTGCATAACCTTGATATGCAAGAGTAGAATCCGTAAATCTGTCGCAAATAACTACATATCCTTTTTCCAAATTTGGTTTTATCACTTCTTGTAAATGCTGTGTTCTTGATGCTTCATATAACATAAGTTCACAAAAAGGGGAAATAGTATTTTTTGGATTAAGTAAAATATTCCTTATTTGTTCAGCAACTCCGCTTCCACCGGGTTCTCTTGTTAAAATAACTGTCAATCCTTTGGATTCTAAATATTGTTTTAACATTTCGGATTGGGTAGTTTTTCCGCAACCTTCACAGCCTTCTATTGTTATTAAAAATCCTTTTTTAGTAGTCATAATTATTTGAAAATTTTATAAAAAAAAGAATACAGTGTCAAAGATATGTATATAGTATTTTTTTTATTATTTTTATACAATATATAGTAATATGAACAAAGAGTGTTTTTCTTTTATTTCAGCAGTTTCCATAAAACACAAGATACTGTCTTGTGTATTGGCTTTTTTTGTTCTGATGAGTTCAATGAATTTGTTGAACTTTGAAGGAT
>ONUQ01000159.1 GCA_900321055.1 uncultured Elusimicrobia bacterium | reverse complement strand
TATGAGCTACAAAATAATAAACAACATAGAATTGAAATAATAAATAAAACATAGACCGTTAGGCCAAGGTGGCTTTAACGGTTATTTTTTGGAAGGTCAAAATGTCAACTTTAGTAGTTTTAGGAACCCAATGGGGAGATGAAGGAAAAGGTAAAGTAGTTCATTATCTTGCACAAGAAGCAGATTATATCGTTAGATATCAAGGTGGCAACAATGCCGGACATACACTGATATATCAGGATAAACCGTTTGTTTTACATTTAATACCATCAGGAATTTTATTTGAAAACAAAGTTTGTATGATTACAAACGGAGTTGTTGTAGATCCAAAAGCATTAAAAGAAGAAATAGACGGATTAAAAGCAATAAACATTTCGGTTGACGGACGGTTTTTTATAAGTGAAACCGCACATGTAATTTTGCCATATCACAAGTTGATAGACGGAATACTTGAAAGCGATACGAGTCAAACAAAAATAGGAACAACAAAAAAAGGTATAGGGCCTTGCTATACGGATAAAGTCAGAAGAATAGGTGTGAGAGTAATAGATTATATAGACAGAGAAATTTTTGTTGACCTTTTAGAACAAAATCTAAAAGATAAGGAAAATTTATTAAAAAAAGCCGGTGTAGATATTGTAAAATTAAAAGAAGAAATATTAGCAGATCAGAAAAAACTTAGTGAATTTTTAAAACCTTATGTTGCTAATACATCGGTAATGCTTACAAAAGCAATATCACAAAATAAAAAAGTTTTGTTTGAATCTGCACAAGGAACAATGTTGGATTTGGATCACGGAACATATCCTTTTGTAACATCTTCAAGTCCTACATCAGGCGGTTCTACATCGGGAACAGGAATTGGTCCGTCAAGCATAGATGCCGTTTTAGGTGTGGTTAAGGCTTACACAACAAGGGTTGGCGAAGGTCCTTTTCAAACAGAATTGTTTGATGAAGTCGGTGAATTCTTAAGAGAAAAAGGGCAAGAGTTTGGAGCAACGACGGGAAGACCAAGAAGATGCGGTTGGTTTGATGCGGTTGTTTTAAGACATAGTGTCAGAGTTAACGGAATGAAATATTTGATTCTTACAAAACTTGATTGTTTGGAAGGATTAGATAAAATAAAAATTTGTGTTGCTTATGAATACAAAAGTCAAAGATTGGAAGATTATCCGGCATCAAGAAAAATACAAAAAGAATGTAAACCTATATATGAAGAAATGCCAGGTTTAAACGGTACGGTTAAAGGTGCTAAAAAATTTGAAGATTTACCTGTAACCGCACAAAAATATATTAAGAGAATAGAAGAATTAGTTGGTGCGAAAATAGAGTTTGTTTCTTTAGGCAGGAAAAGAGAAGAAACAATAAAAATAGGAAACAGTTTGAATTGGCTCTAATTAGAAAATCTGATGTTTTGCAACTGTAACCGATTATAAAATTGAAGAGTTTGACGGTTGAACGGTTTATTTTTCTGTTTAGTCCGCAAACTGATAATTTATAAGAGAAATTCGTTCTAAACTGTAATATAATTAAATTGCCAAAGGTAATTTTAAGGATAAGAAAATGTTAAATAAATGTATTTTGGTTTTAGAGTCAGGTAAAGTATTTGAAGGATTTTCTTGTGGTGCCAATACGGAAACTGCGGGAGAAATTGTTTTTAACACTGCAGTCTTTGGCTATCAGGAGATAGTTACGGATTGTGCATCGTTTAAAGAGCTGATATGTTTTGCTCATCCGCATGTTGGAGATTGTGGTTTTAATAATGAAGATTTTGAGTCCTCTAGTATAAAAACTACGGGACTTTTTTTTAAGGAATACAGCAAAATATATTCTAATTGGAGAGCAACCTGTTCAATGCAGGAGCAGGTTATAAAAGATAATGTTGTCGCTATGGAAGGTTTTGATACAAGAGCATTAATAAAATATATTAGAGAAAACGGAACACAAAAAGCCATTGTTTCAACAAAAGATTTTGATGTTGAAAGTTTAAAGAAAAAATTAGAAAAAGTAATTGCAAATGATAAACAGGATTTAATAAAAGAAGTGACCTGTAAAGAAAAATATTATATTAATGAAAATGGCGAAAAAGAGAAAATAGCCATAATAGATTACGGATGTCCGAACAGTTTTATTGAAACTTTTAAATCTCAAAACTATAAAATAGCGGTATTTCCCGCAACGGCAAAAGCCGATGACATATTAGCAGAAAACCCGCAAGGTATATTTTTATCAAGCGGTCCCGGTTTTGCCACAAATTCGTCATATACAATTGATGCAATAAAAGAAATAATAAATAAAAAACCTGATACATCATTATTTGCAGTTGGTTTTGGCAGTCAGGTTTTGGCACTTAGTTATGGTGCAAAAGTTGTAAAACATAAAATAGGTCACAGGGGTGCAAATTATCCCGTTAGAGATATAAAAACAAACAAAATTGCAATTACATCTCAAAATAACGGATATTTTGTAGACGATAAATCAATAGAACAAAATAAAGATTTAGAAGTAACTCATATAAATTTATATGATAATACGGTCGCAGGTTTTGCCAATAAGAAAGGTAACATTTTTGCGGTAGAATTTTATCCTTCTTTAGATTCGGACGAAACCGGATATTTGTTTAAAAATTTCTTTGATATGGTGGGAAAAAATGCCTAAAAGAACAGATCTTAAAAAAATTCTTATAATCGGTTCGGGACCAATAGTTATAGGTCAAGCTTGTGAGTTTGACTATTC
>ONUQ01000168.1 GCA_900321055.1 uncultured Elusimicrobia bacterium | reverse complement strand
TTGACTGTATAGATATTTATGACAACAAATATATAGAAAAGATGTATAAAATATCTAATAGAATGCAATCCAGAATTTTAGCATTATTGATGTTATACTCTTATGACAATTGTTGTATGGAAGAAGAAGACATATTAAAATGCTTTTATAATTTTCTGCCTCAAGAAAAGCCTTATAGAGATTTTGCTCTGAATATTTTCAAAGGTGTATGTGAAAATCAAAAAGAAATAGATTCTTTAATAGAAAAGTATGCTGCAAATTGGAATATAGACAGAATGACCGTTGTTGACAGAAACATAATCAGACTTTCATCTTACGAAATATTATATATTCCTCAAACACCTATCAATGTAATAATAGATGAAGCCGTTGAACTTTCAAAATCGTATTCAAACAAAGATTCCAGTAAATTCGTTAATGGTGTGTTAGATAAACTTAAGAACGAAAGAAAATCAAAATAAATTAAAATTTAGGATAATATATGAACAATGAATATCCTATTGAAAAACAAATAGAAGATTTAAGACAACAAATCAGACATCATGATTATCAGTATTATTGTTTGGATAATCCTGAAATTTCGGATTTTGAATACGATAAACTTTTTAAACAATTACAAAAACTGGAAGAAGAAAATCCTCTGTTTATAACACAAGATTCCCCTACACAAAGAGTTTCGGGCAGTGTAGTTTCATCAACATTTAAACAAGTAAAACATAATACACCTATGTTATCGTTAGATAATTCTTATTCTATGGAAGATGTTTTAGCATGGAACGAAAGAATAAAAAAATTTGTTGATAATAACGAAACAATAGAATTTATCGTTGAACCGAAAATAGACGGATTGAGTGCTTCTCTTACATATATAAATAACTCTTTTGTTTCCGGTGCTACAAGAGGTGACGGCAATTATGGTGAAGATATTACGGAAAATTTAAAAACCATAAAAAATATTCCTCTAAAATTACTATACGACAGACAACTTGTATTGTGTGAAATTAGAGGTGAAGTTTATATAAATAAAAAAGATTTTCAACAACTGAACGAAAATTTAGTTGATTTAGAACAACCAAAATTTGCTAACCCCAGAAATGCGGCAGCAGGTTCGTTAAGGCAAAAAAATCCACAAATTACGGCTCAAAGGAAACTTAGTTTTTTAGTTCATTCTTTCGGACAAATTTCAGGACAGGAAATAAATAAACATTCCGACTTTTTTGATTTCTGTTCTAAAATAGGATTTCCTATACAAAAAGATATAAAAGTATGTAAAAACATTAAAGAAGTAATTAACTTTTTAAAGTATTTACAAGAAAACAGAGATAATTTACCTTATGAAATTGATGGAGCCGTAGTAAAAGTAAATTCCTATAAATTACAAAAGATTATAGGTTATACGAACAAATCTCCAAAATGGGCTGTTGCATATAAGTTTCCTGCAAGACAAGCAACTACCAAATTGTTATCCATAGAGTTGCAGGTCGGCAGAACCGGAGTTATTACTCCAAAAGCTACATTGGCACCCGTTAGTTTATCGGGAGTGACAATTTCAAATGCAACATTACACAATTTTGATGAAATAGAAAGATTAAATGTAAATATTGGCGATGATGTTGTGATTGAAAGAGCAGGAGAAGTTATACCTAAAATAATAAAAGTAGCAACAAAAAACAGTAACGGATATTTTCTTCCGCCTCTACATTGTCCGTCTTGCAACAGTAAAATATTTAAAGAAGAAGATGATGTTTATTATAATTGTGTTAATCCGTCTTGTCCGGCACAGTTTAGAAGGAAATTAATACATTTTGTATCAAGAGATGCCATGAATATTGATGGTTCTGGTGAAGCAGTAGTTGACCAACTGTTAAAATTAAATAAACTTCACACTTTTGCGGACATTTATAAACTTACATTTGATGATGTAATGTTATTGGAATTGTTTAAAGAAAAGAAAGCTAATAACTTAATTCAAGCAATAACCGAAAGCAAAAAACAACCGTTAAATAAACTCATATTTGCTTTAGGTATACGGCATATCGGTGAAAAATCAGCACAAATATTAGCAGATAAGTTTTCAAATATTGACAATTTTATTTTAGCAACAAAAGAAGATTTATTATCCGTAAATGAAATAGGACCTGTTTTAGTTCAATCAATTTTAGATTTTTTTGCAAACAAAGAAACTTTAAATATGATAGAAGAGCTAAAAAATTCAGGTGTAAATACCGTTGAACCTCAAAAAAACACTTCTTTTTTACCGCTTGCAAACAAAACTTTTGTTTTAACGGGTGAACTTTCTACTCTCACAAGAAAAGATGCCCAAAATTTAATTTTATCTTTAGGCGGTAAAGCAACATCCTCCGTAAGCAAAAAAACAGATTATGTGGTTGTCGGCGAAAATCCCGGCTCAAAATATGATAAAGCCGTTTCTTTAGGTATCACAATTTTAACAGAGGAAGAATTTAAAAAGTTAGTAAATAAACAACTCTAAATATTATAACGACAATTGTAAATGTATTAAACTTTTTAGTATAAATTGTAACCGTAAAATAAAAATTCATTTTTACACTTTACTATTTAATTAAAAATCAGCTCTTTTACATAGTCAGTATTTTTCCGTCAAAATTATCAATAAAAAACACTTTTTCGGTGTAAAGTATTGAGCCAAACCGAATACGGTTGTATTATGTTTTTTTATTAAACAAACTTTATGGTAAGAAACATTTTGTATTTTATATATAAATAAAAAAATGATAAAATACGATGTGTTGTGAATTATAAATAAACATATTATCACTGTTGTGTTATGGAACAATTTTTAAGAACGGAATTACTTTTAGGTAAAGATAAATTATCAAAACTGTTTGGTGCAAAAATTTTTGTTATCGGCCTT
>ONUQ01000097.1 GCA_900321055.1 uncultured Elusimicrobia bacterium | reverse complement strand
TTTTCCTCTATTAAACTTTTTATTTTAGTTATTTTATTATTACAGGCAACTATATCGTTATTTATATTATAAGAGAGAATAAGTAAGCATACTATCAGCAAATGAACTAACAAATTTAGAAGTTTTAAAATTCTAAAAAAAATACTGCTATATCTTTTTTTTATAACAAGACTATTTACATAATTTATGCTAATCACTTTATATTCCCCCTTTCTTTTCCAATGCCAATCCCAATGCTACAGAAATAAACGGACCATAATTTTTATCAGAATATCCAACTATGTTATTATTCATTAGGGGATCCCACCTTTCCGTATTAATACCTAAAGTTTCTCCGATAAAAATATCTAATCCTTCCGTTACGGATGCTCCACCCGTAATAATAATTCTATCAACAGAAAGTATCAATTGCCTTGTAGTACAATATTCTATAGTTCTAAATACGGTATCTATTAGGGAAGACACCGATCTTTTTAATATATTTTTCATATTAAAGTTTATTTTTTCTCTCAAATCGGTTCTTATTTTTATTTCTTCCGCTAATCTTTCGGGAACTAAATAAACATTTGCGATATCTCCTGTTATGTTTTGTCCTCCAAAATCAAAATCTTTGATAAAAATAATTTTTTCTTTATTTAAAACAACAAGATTAGTAATCGTTTTTCCTATATTTAGCAATATTATACTTTCTGACTTCTTATATTCCGGTCCAAATTCAATAAAAGCATTTGCTACAGCTAATGCTTCCATCGTAATACCCACAACATTTATATCATTAAAATTATCTAATAAAGAAATAATATCTTTTACTTTCTGTTGTTGTACCGCAGAAAATAATACACAAATCTCCTTATCAGATATATCTCTTGTAACAGCATATGCCGTATACATAGAATCTATATTTTCACTAATAGAATCTTTTAATTTTCTAATAATAGCATTTTTAAAATCTTTTGAATTAGCTTCAAGTTTAGATAAAACAACATCTCTGTTAATAATATCACTTCCGCCTACGGCAAGAAAAGCATTATCTTTTTCAATATTTATTTTATTCATTAAATTTCTTATTGCCATTTGTTTCTGTTGATTATCCATTTTAGAAACATTTTCTAATGTGGAATAAACAGAAATATTCTTTTTATTCGCATTTACAACTTTACAAACCTTGATATACTGACTTCCAATATCTATTCCTATCAATTTTTCCTCCATTCAACAAAATATATTGTATGTTTATATTTTTCATTTGGTCTCCCCTCATTTTCAACTACCAGTTGTGTACAAAAATAATATGAAACTCTAGCGGACATTTCTCTGTTACCCAAAGAAGTTGAGTATGTTGATGAAGCTTCGGCAACAATTCTATAATAACGAAAAGTATCAGGATCACCACCCCAAACAGCCTTTGGAAAATCAACTCCCAAATTAATTTTTGCACTATTATAATCATTACCTAAACATTCACAATAAACTCTGCACAGAACTCTGGGAGTAAGCTGATTTCCATATAAATCATATATTTCTTCAAAACTTTTATTTGTCGCAAAAAGAGAAAACCTTGGAAGAGCCGGATTATATTTATTAACAAAATTCATATCTCCTTCCAAAACATACCTTTTCACACCTACAGGAAATTTAGAAGCCAAATATCCCTATCTACTGCTGGAATAGCCGTCTGAATCCGTATTTTCTTTCATCAGTATATCTATACTTTCTCTCATAATTTCAACACAACCCTCAGCCGAATAGAAAAGTCTCAGTCTTAACAGATCCTCTGCAATCAAAACATTTCGTAATTGAAACATTCTTAAGGAAACAAGCCCCATAATCAGCATTATCACCATTGATATCACTGTAATCGGCAATATGGACCCTTTATTATTTATAATCATACCCTATATATATTTACTCCTATTTAATAAGACAATAACTTATTTTTTAGTGAATAGCACAACCATTGACCTTTTTTAATATAAGTTTCATTTTGTCCGATAACTGCACCTACAACATCATCATAAATAACATACAGATCTAATCTATTCATACCGGCATCATAAAAATAATATATTTTTCTTATGCAAGTAGATACTTTAGTTTGAAAAGCAATTTTTTTTGCTCCGGACATTTCATATATACTTGTATATTTATATAGTTCACCCCTATTATTGGGGTAACTTCCTTCAGGTATAGTTTCAAGATCTACTGCCCTTGCAAGAGTACTACTTTCAACTCTATTATCATCTAAAAATTTATACTCTTCTACAATTTTTACATTGGCACCGTGATAAAGACCATATCTGGTTAATTTAAAACTTTTCCCCGAGCTTTCTATACTGTTAACATACATAACAGAATTTCTCAACGAGAAAATAAAATTCTTTATATCATCAAAATTTCCCGAATGAGAAGATAACCTAATAAAGTTACTATAAGAATATGTGACCATCCCATATAGAAAAAAAGACATTATTCCTGTAAGGACAACAGAAACTAATAATTCAAAAAGAGTAAAAGCTTTAATACCATTCATTTTTTATTCATTCAACAGATACACTATGATACCTTATGCCATTTTTTATAATAAGCAGTTTTTAATACAAAATATTTTTTTAACTGTGTACTACTGTTTTTCATCAACACACATACTAAGTAATTAGCATATATACCTAACGAAGGAGCAAAACTTATACAATTTGCATTAACCACATCTTTATAAGCATAAAAAACTCCTCCAAAACTATCCCTGTAATTTCTGGCAGCATTATTATTTAAAGTAACAATTCCTGAAGTTTTAATATCTTCGTTATTTACCCCAACTTCAATTGTATTTGCAATATTGCTTATAACAGTAAAATATTCCTGTTGCTCCTTATCTAAATGCCAAGCTGTAATAAAAAATGTTGTACCGCTAAGCATCAATATACCTATAAGTATCATTGAAACCAACACTTCTACTAAAGTTGACCCGCTAATACTTTTAGTCATAATTTTCTTCATACTTTATCTCATTTGTATATGTACTATATTTCCCTTTTACATACACACCGTTAAAATCAGGATGTTTATCTGTATTCGGATACATCGTAATCTCTAGAATATAATCAGTATATCCGCCACTTGTCATGGATTGTTGACTTATTTCAAATTTATTAAAAAAATCTCCAACCGTATTAATATCAATAAGTCCCTCTATCTTTGTTTGCTTTCCGGATGTTGTTAAAAAAGTATAATTCTCTGCAAAATATTTTTTTTCTTGTACCACGATACTGCTAATCAAGCTTTTTCCCTCATTTATAGCCGCCATTTTAACATTTCGTCTACCATAATGTATTCCAAGAAAAGCCAACAATGAAACAAGTATAATAACAACCAAACTTTCAACTAAAGTAAACCCTTCATTTTTTAGCATACTTTTTCCGGTCCGCCTTAAGAGGAAGCTGAAACCATAGCATTTGCCATATTAAATATAGGTAAGTACAAGGCTACAACACAGATACCAACCATTATACCTAATCCTATAATCAATACCGGTTCAACAACGGCACTAAGTCCGGCAACCGTCGCATCAACTTCATCATTATAATAATCAGTTATTTTTGAAAACATCTCTTCCATTTGCCCGGTTTTTTCACCGACAGATGTCATTTTTACAACCATTTTAGGAAAAACTTTATATTTTTCCATATTTTCAGAAAATAACTGTCCGGATACAACAGAGTCTTTTATAGTTGTTAATACACTTCTAATATATACATTTGTTATTGTATCTCTTGCAATTTGAATAGATGCAACAATATCAACACCGCTTTGTATAAGTGTAGAAAGAGTCTGAAAAAATCTTGCAAACAACATTTTAGTATATATAGGTGCAAATATCGGTATTTTAAAGAAAAACTTATGCCACATCATCAACCCTGCAGAAGTTTTAGTCCAAATTTTAAATGCTATAAAAGCTACTACTGCAACTATACCAACTATCGGCAAGTGCTCTATAAAAAAATTACTAAACTTCATAACTATCAAGGTCGGTAACGGTAAATCTGCACCAAAAGATGCAAACATCTCCTGAAATTTAGGAATAAGAACCAATACTATACCAAAAAAAACTATTACAAAAAATATACCGACAAACAGAGGATAAGATGAAGCCGACTTAATCTTTCTCCTTAATTTAACATTATTTTCCAAATAAACTGCTAAATCAAGTAAAACCTTTCCTATTTTACCTGTTCTTTCACCAACAGCTATCATGGAAACAAAAGTATTATCAAATATTTTTTTATATTTTAAAAGAGAATCCGAAAACTGTTTTCCGGATTTTATATCCTCAGAAATATCTAACAAAACACTACTTAAATACTTATTTTGAACCATGACAGAAACTTCAAAAACAGATTCCAACAAGCTAACACCGGCATTAACAAGTGTAGCCAACTGTCGGCATACAACAGCTATCTCTTGAATTTTAACAGATTTATTTGCTGTACTTTTTTCTATTTTAGCATTCAATTCTACCAAAAAGCCCCAAAAAGAAGATTTATTTGCTGTACTTTTTTCTATTTTAGCATTCAATTCTACCAAAAAGCCCCAAAAAGAAGTCTGTCTGAGTTTTATTCTGGAAAACCCTTTTAGAGATAAAAGTTCCTTAGCCTCATTATCTGTTTCAGCATTTATTGAACCTGAAACAACTTTTCCTAAAGAATCTTGTGCTTCATACATAAATTTTGGCATTTTATAATTCCCTTAATATTTTATTTATCGGCAATACTAACATTAAATACTTCTTCTACCGTTGTTAATCCTTCTAACAATTTACTAATTGCCGCCTGTCTTAATGTAACAAGTCCCTGCTCTCTGGCAACTTTTCTTAACTCAACATCACCGGCATTATTAGCAATAAGTGTTCTTAACTCTTTAGTAACATTTAATATTTCAAATATTGCAGTTCTACCTTTATATCCGGTTCTTCCGCAAAGTGCACATCCTTTTCCCTCATAAATCTTGTGACTTCTATCAAGTCCTAACTTTTCATATACCGATTCCGGAACATCAGTTCGTTCCCTTTTACAAGCCGGACAAATCGTTCTAACCAATCTTTGTGCAACAATCAAATTCAAAGCATCTGCTAAAAGATAAGATTCTATTCCCATAAAAGACATTCTGGAAATAGTACTTACAGTATCATTTGTATGCAAAGTAGAAAACACTAAATGTCCGGTTAATGCAGCCTGTATAGCAATTTGAGCAGTTTCGGCATCTCTGATTTCTCCTACCAGAATAACATCAGGATCCTGTCTCATAAAACTTCTTAAAATATTCGCAAAAGTCAACCCTATACCCGATCTGACATGAACCTGATTAATACCTTTCAGTTCATATTCCACAGGATCTTCTGCCGTCATTATATTTAGGTCACTTGTATTAATACTTCCTAAAGCAGAATAAAGGGTTGTTGTTTTTCCGCTACTCGTAGGACCTGTAACCAAAACCATTCCGTAAGGAGCATTAATTGCTTCCTGAAAAACTTCTAATTCTTTTTTAGAAAAACCGACTCTTTCAATATCAAGCCCAAACACATTTTTTGCAAGAACTCTCAGAACTATCTTTTCACCCCAAATAGTAGGTAATACAGAAACTCTGATGTCCACTGTTTGATTTGAAACTTTTATTCTGCATTTACCATCTTGAGGCAACCTTCTCTCTGATATATCAAGTTCAGACATAATCTTTATTCTGGAAACTATTGCAGGATAATATTTTTTCGCCGGAGCCGGCATAGATTGTAACATACCGTCAATTCTCATCCTTAAAGAAACCTCTTTTTCAAAAGGTTCCAAATGAATATCACTGGCTTTACTGGTTATAGCATCAAAAAATATAGAATTAACATATTTAACAACCGGTGCAGCCTCACTATCAATATCAGAATCATTTTGAGCTTCATTGTTATCTTCATCCGAAGTTATATTAATCTCATCTTCATCAATTTCGCTACTCAGCGATGTTCTAACATAAAATTTTTCTATAAAACTTATTATATCTTTTTCAGAAGCCAAAACTACGGATATTTTTTTTCCGCTAATTCTAGAAATATCATCTCTATATATAACATTTGCAGGATCTGCCATTGCAAAAATAACGACATCCCCATTAACCTGAATAGGAACTGCCATATATTTTCTTGCATAAACTTCCGGTAAATTTTGTAAAATTTTTTTTGAAACATTATCAATATCGCTTAAATCTTTATATTCAACTCCTAAAGATACCGACAGACACTCATAAAGCATTTTCTCGGAAATATATCCTTTAGCCAACAGAACCTGACCTACCTTCTTTTTTTGTTCCACAGCTTCTTTCAATGCTTCTTGTAACTGTTCTTTAGTTACATACTTCTTGTTTATTAAAACTTCTCCAATATACTTTTTTCTTAAAATATCAAGCACCTTTAAATCTCCCTTACCACACTCAATATTTAGTGTTTAATTCAATACTTTAAGATACTTACAATTCTAATTAATTCTATCAGATTTGTCAATACATACATATATTAGGTACAATATATTGTATTTTAAATATAAATGGATTATAATATATATAGAGTTTAAATTTTAAAATAAGGATAAGGGGGAAAATATGACTATAAAGTCTTTTGTATTAGATACAAATGTTTTGTTGCATGACCCTGACTCAATATTTGCTTTTACGGATAATAAAGTTGTTATTCCTTTAACGGTAATTGAAGAATTGGACTCTTTTAAAAAACTTAATGACGAAAGAGGAAGAGGTGCAAGGCTTATATCCAGAAGACTGGATGCTTTAAGAGCAAAAGGAAAATTATCGCAAGGGGTTCCCTTAAAAAACGGAGGAACACTTGTTATAGAGATGTTTCATGATGTAGATTTTCCCAAAGAATTTTCTCTCGCCAAATCCGATCATCAGATACTATCTACAGCTCTATATCTTAAACGAAAAGGTGAAAATGTATTATTTATTACAAAAGATATTAATTTAAGAATTAAAGCGGAAATATTAGATATTACAACTCAGGATTACGAAAAGTCTAAAGTTAAGATAGATGAAATTTACAGAGGTTGGAAAGAATTAAAAGTTTCTCCCGACAAAATAGACAAATTTTATAAAAACGGAAAAATTGAAGTTCCAAAAGGCATAAGTTTTTATGCAAATGAGTTTGCATTTTTAAAAGATGAAACCGGTTCGTCAAAAAGTGCTTTGGGAAAATATTCTCCCGAATTAAAGGCAATACAACCCTTGTTTCATATCAATTCTCAACCATGGGGATTAAAACCGTTAAACATTGAACAAAGATTTGCTTTTGAACTTTTGTTATGTAACGAGATTTCTTTAGTTACACTTATAGGTCTTCCCGGTGCAGGTAAAACATTACTGGCACTTGCGGCAGGTTTACAAAAAACCGTAGAGGAACGACAATTTAGAAGATTGTATATTGCAAGACCAATCATTCCTATGGGTAAAGATATCGGCTTTTTACCCGGAACAAAAGAAGAAAAACTTTCTTCTTGGATGGGTGCAATAAATGATAACTTTGAGTTCCTTATGGATAAAGGACATGAAGATTCAAGAGTTGAAGAAAAGATTAATTATTTGTTTGAATCGGGACAAGTGGAAGTAGATTCCCTTACATATATAAGAGGAAGATCCTTGCCCAAACAATATATTATTATAGACGATGCACAAAATTTAACCCCTCACGAAATAAAAACTATTATTTCAAGAGCAGGAAATGGTACAAAAATAATTTTAACGGGGGATCCTTATCAAATAGATAGTCCGTATTTGGATGCATCATCAAACGGATTAACTTATTTGGTAGAAAGATTCAAAGGGCAATCTGTTTTTGGACACCTGATGTTTTCCAAAAGCGAAAGAAGTGTTCTTGCTGCATTGTCATCGGAGTTGTTATAGTGTTTCAAAAAGATTTTCTTGTTGATTTACATATTCATACAAGTTATTCGGACGGAGTTTTTACTCCAAAGCAGGCGGTAGAGTATGCTTCACAGATAGGGCTTTCTGCAATAAGCATTACGGATCATGATACCGTAAATGGTGTTGAAGAAGCAATTGAAGCGGGCAAACAGTACGGTGTTGAGGTAATTTCCGGTATAGAATTATCCGCAGAGTTAGACAATATTACAAGAACAGAAATGCACATACTCGGATATTATGTTAACCATAAGTCTAAATCATTTAATGATTCGTTGGCAATATTTAAGAAAGTCAGATTGCAAAGAGCCAGAGATATTTATGCAAAATTAAAAAATTTAAATATAAATCTTGATTCTCAGGGATTAATTGAAGATATTGGAGATAAAAACATAGGAAGGCTTCATTTTGCAAAAGCAATGTTAGAAAAAGGATATGTTTCATCTATTTCCGATGCATTCAGATTATATTTAGGACCGGATAAACCTGCTTATGTTCCAAAACATTATATAGAGCCTAAAGATGCTATTTCTCTTATAATTAAAGCAGGCGGTATTCCTGTTTTGGCACATCCTTATTACGGTCATTACAGCAATAAAAATATTTTTAAAGCTCTTATCAATGATGGTCTTATGGGAATAGAGGCATGGCATAAAAGTCATCCCCCTCATATTATAAAAAAATTCTTATCAATAGCAGAAGAATTGAATTTGGTTGCTACGGGCGGTTCTGATTGTCATGGTGCTTATGGTAACGATTCCCCTTTAATGGGAAAAATAAAAGTTCCGTATTCCGTAGTTGAAGCTTTGGAAGAAAAGAAAAGGCAATTAGACGAAAAAAATAATACACTTTTATAAGTGTTATTCTTACAATTATGAAATCTATAAATAAAACTCTTTTTATAAAAACATTAGAATGTCCGGTATATGCATGGCATTTATATAGAGGACTTGTTCCTAAAGATTCTTCTTTAAGCGATGATTTTTTAGTGATGGAAGCAAAAAACATTCACAACATGGCAAAAATGTTGTTTAAAGACGGAGTTCAGGTTTGCGGAAAATTAGAAGAAGCATTACAACAGACAAAAGATTTAATCAATGATAAAAATACAAAAACAATCTTTGAGCCGGTTTTTAAATATGATGATTTTATTGCAAAAGCGGATATTTTATCCAGAACAGAAACAGGTTCTTGGGAAATAATTGAAGTAAAATCAGGCAACAAATGGAAACATAAATATATATCGGATATAGCTTATGTCAGTTTGATAGCCACAAAAACAATCCCCTCAATATCAAAAGCTACACTGTATTTATTATCAAAAGATTTCAGATTAGGAAAAGCAATTGATGAATTGTTTACAAAAGTTGATTGTAGTTTTGATGTTTTTACCCTTGCGGAAGAATACTCTGACAAAACAGGTCATTCAAAAGAAATTTTATTGGCAGAAAATCCTGAAGAAAAAAAATTAAAAATATCCTGCAAGAATTGTGCTTTGTTTAAAGAATGTACCGGTAAAGATATAGAATATCACATATTTGATTTACCCAGACTTTCACAACTTATTTTTGAAAAATTGGCAGAAAATAAAATTTATGAAGTAAAAGATGTTCCGGAAGATACGGAATTGACACAAATGCAAAAAGTTGTAAAAGATTGTGTCGTTAACGATAAAATATTTGTTAGTCCAAACCTAAAAAGCGAATTGGCAAAAATTATATTTCCTGCATACTATTTAGATTTTGAATCCGTAATGACGATATACCCTTTATACAACAACATTGCCCCTCACTCACAAATATTAACACAATATTCTATACATAAATGTGATAAAGCAGACAATATTACAGACCATTTTGAATATATTGCCGACCACACTCAAGATTGTAGAAAAATAATTGCTAAAAAACTCATTGAAGTTTTGGGAACTGCGGGTAGCATTATCACATACTCATCTTTTGAAAAACAGATAATAGAGAAGTTGATACCTATATGTCCGGAATTTACGGAGCAACTTAAAGCCATAACTGACAGAATTGTAGATTTTGAAGAGATATTAAGATTAAATTATTACGACAAAAGGTTTCATGGCAGAACATCAATAAAAAAGGTTTTACCTGTAATGATACCGCAGATGAACTATAACGAACTTGAAATCGGTGAAGGCGGAGTTGCATTATCCGCATTTGCTTATATGGCTATGGGGCTGTATAGTGAAGAAAAAATTAAAGAAACAAAACAAAATCTCTTGAAATATTGCGAACAGGATACACTTGCCTTAGTAAAAATGCATAAATTTTTATATGATGTGGCAAATAAAACCGATAATTTATAGCTCAATATAAAATTTTTATGAATTTCCGATATTTTCAGATTTTTACTTAAAAAAAACAAACACATTTCACCCTTAAAAACCTTATCTTTTCGGTCAATTATCATATACCGATTTATTGTTGAAAAAACATTTATTTTTTTTTATAATATAGTGATTGTTATTGATATAGATTCTATAGATTGTAGCAATCGGTTTGCTACAATCTTTTGTTTTGTATTTAAAAAATAAAATTTATGGAGAACAAAATGGCAATAGAGTATGCTTTAATACTGATAAAGCCGGATGGAGTAAAAAAATCTTTAACAGGCAATGTTTTAACAAAACTTTCTCAAGCCGGTTTTCATATTATCGGTTCAAAAGTTGTTAAAGTTTCAAGAGAGCTTGCCGGCAAGCATTATCAACATTTAAAAGACAAACCTTTTTTTGAAGATGTTATTGATTATATTCAAGGTAAAACTTTTGGCGGAGCTCCTTATGACAGAGTTTTTGCTTTTGTTTATAAAGGAGAAAATGCAATAGCTCAATTAAGAGAAATTGTTGGTGCTACGGATCCCGAAAAAGCAAACCCTACTACTATCAGAGGTGCTTACGGAAGAATTTCTAAAGAAGGAACTATGGAAAATGTTGTTCATTGTTCTTCAGACATAAATGATGCAAAGAGAGAAATTCAACTTTGGTTTAATCCAAGTGAATTGACGGAAGATATTTATCCTACAAAAACAGAAAAAGTTACGGAAGATAAAAAAGTTTGGGCTTAATGCCGTAAAGAATAAATTATCGGAGGAGTTAAAGAATAGAATAACAGGAAAATTAAAAACCGATAAAACTTGTAAAATAAATTTTACGGTTTAATTTTCTGTAATCTAATCTTAAAATCTTGCGAACTTAAATAAAATATAAACTTAAATAAGGTATAAAGTATTTTTTAACAGGAGAAAAAGAAAGAAAATGAAGACACCTTTACAAAATTGGGTTGATGAACAAGTTGCTTTAATGCAACCTGACAAAGTATATTGGATGGACGGTTCTGAAGAAGAAGCAAAAAAATTGGCAGAAATTGCAGAAAAAGAGACTATAGACGGTCATCCGATTTTAGAAAAATTAAATCAGGAAGAGTTTCCGGGAGCATATTGGCACAGATCAAATCCAAACGATGTTGCCAGAACGGAACAACTGACTTTTATTTGTTTACCGAATAAAGAAGATGCAGGTCCAAATAATAATTGGATGGATCCAAAAGAAGCAAAAGAAAAATTAAATGCTCTTTTTAAAGGTTGTATGAAAGGCAGAACAATGTATGTTATACCTTTTCTTATGGGAAGCGAAAAATCTCCTTATTCAAAATGCTGTGTTGAAGTTACGGATTCCGTTTATGTTGCACTCAGTATGAGAATTATGACAAGAACAGGTAAAGTAGCAATAGACAAAATAGGTAATTCTACAAATTTCTTTAAAGGTATGCACTCAATAGGTGATGTTAATCCTGAAAGAAGATATATAATGCATTTTCCTCAAGAAAATCTTGTTATGAGTTTTGGTTCCGGTTATGGCGGAAATGCCTTGCTCGGCAAAAAATGTTGTTCTTTAAGAGTAGGTTCATATTTAGGATATAAAGAAGGATGGCTTGCAGAACACATGATTATTATCGGAGTTGAAGATCCAGCAGGTAAAAAAACATACTTCTTAGGTTCTTTCCCTTCGGCATGCGGAAAAACAAATTTAGCTTTACTTAATCCCGTATTAAAAGGATATAAAGTTTGGACATTGGGTGACGATATTGCATGGATAAATGTCGGTCCTGACGGAAGACTTTATGCAATGAACCCTGAAATGGGATTTTTCGGAGTAGCACCGGGAACAGGAAAAAATACAAATCCTATCATGGTTGAAACATTAAAAAATAATAAGTTCTTCCCGACACTATATACAAATACTGCCGTTAACGAAAAAAATAATACTCCCTGGTGGGAAGGATATACGGAAGAAACTCCCGACAATTTAACTGATTGGCACGGAAACAAATATGCTAAAAATTCAAGTGAAGTAGCAGCACATAAAAATTCAAGATTTACGGTTTCGGCATATAATTGCCCTACACTTGCAAAAGAATTTGATGAACCGCAAGGAGTACCTATCTCCGGTATTATTTTCGGCGGTAGAAGAAGTTCTACAATTCCCTTAGTATATGAAAGTACAAGTTGGGAAAACGGTGTATTTGATGCATCTATCATAGGTTCGGAAACAACAGCGGCAGCAGGAGGAAAACTTGGTACAATCAGAAGAGATCCTATGTCAATGTTA
>ONUQ01000027.1 GCA_900321055.1 uncultured Elusimicrobia bacterium | reverse complement strand
GTAACAGGACTTCCGTTGCTTTTATTATCTTATGGCGGTTCAAGTATGATGTCATCAATATTTGCAATAGGAATTTTAATTTCCATACATATTAGAAGATTTTCTTAAAAAATGATAATAACGGATTTATCACCTATTACATATATTTTGTAAAAATTATAAACTGTTACAAAACAAACATAATTTGAGCAAATTAAGTAAAAAAAATATAATTCGGATTCTAAGAATGAATAAAAATATATCTTTAATTAATCAAGCAATACAAAACAAATTTTCTCTTTTCGGTATAAATAAAATCAGAGAATTGACCAGACTTGTTTTTGAAATTTCTAAAAGAGATAATACCGATTTTACAAATGTAATAAACTCCATAAAAGAAACCAATTATGAGAAAGTAAAGAATTTTCTTTTAGAAAAAAGATACCCTAAAAGCTATTCGGTTTCTAAAAAGAACTGTTTTTATCTTCCTGATTTGGATATAGATGATAATAATAAAGCAAATTTAAATTTATCAAAATTTAACCCTAAAAACATCTATTATACAAAAGATGTTATAAATTCAATTTTGTATGTCAGAATAAAAGATTTTTACCCTAATTCAAATTTTATTGAAATAGAAAGTTTAAAAAATTTCTTAAAAGAAGATAAATTTTCCATACAAAAATATAACAACAGAAGAGAAAATCTTTTTTTAGTCAACGAAAAATATGATTTTTTTAAACCGTGTCCCTGCACTAAAAATGTAAAATGCTGTTCTTATTCAATATTGAATATCGGATACGGATGCCTATATGAATGCAGTTATTGTTTTTTGCAGGGGTACCAAAATGTTGCCGGAATAATTTTACCTTGCAATTTGGCAGATTTTTTAAACAGAGAAAAAATAAAACCGGTAAACAATAAAATGTTTTTTTTACCCAGAGTCGGTAGCGGAGAATTTACGGATTCTTTAATTTTTGATGATATAACATTGTTTTCTTCGGATATAGTAAAATTTTTCAAAACCAATGCGGATATTAGCTTTGAATTTAAAACTAAAAGTATAAATATAGATAATTTATTAAAAATCGGCGGGAAAGAAAACATTGTTGTGTCTTGGTCAGTAAATGCAGAAGAGATGATACGGGAAAACGAAAATTGTACACCGCAACTGGAAGAAAGATTAAAAGCTGCTCAAAAATGTATAAAAGCAGGATATTGTGTCGGATTTCATTTTGACCCTGTTATATTATATCCGAATTGGAAACAGGGATATAAGCAAACAATAGAAAAAATATTTGATTTTATAGATACAAAATATATAAAATGGATAAGTATAGGTTCTTTAAGAATGGTATCTGCTCTTAAAAAAGTTATAGAAAACAGATTTGTAACTAATAAAATTTTAGACGAAGAACTTTTATTATCTTACGACAATAAATTAAGATATGAAGAAAATACCAGAATAAAAATATATAAATACTTAGTTGAAGAGATAAAGAAAAAAAGTAAAAATACGGTTGTGTATTTATGTATGGAAAAATCCGATATTTGGAATAAAATTTTTTTAAATCAAAAAAGACAATATTAAATGTAAAAAAGGTGTAAATTTAAATAATACAAAAGCAAAACAATTTTTAGAGCAACAAGAAGAAAAAAATAAAAAAAATAACATACAAGGGTAACCGATTATGGAAATGGAAAAAGTTTATGATTCAAAAAAAGTAGAAGGAAAATGGGTAAAATATTGGATAGATAATAAAACATTTTCTTCAAAGGCAGATAAGTCAAAAAAATCTTTTACAATAGTTATTCCTCCGCCAAATGTTACGGGTTCTTTACACATGGGGCATGCTTTAAACGATTCTTTGCAGGATGCAATTATAAGATTTAAAAAAATGCAGGGATTTAATACTTTGTGGGTTCCGGGAACAGACCACGGCGGAATTGCAACACAAACCGTTGTAGAAAAATTACTTAAAAAAGAAGGAAAAACAAAATACGATTTAGGCAGAGAAAAATTTATTGAAAAAATGTGGCAATGGAGACAAGAAACCGGCGACACAATTTTAGACCAATTAAAAAAATTAGGTTGCGGACTTGATTGGGACAGAACAAGATTTACTATGGATGAGGCATGTTCAAAAGCCGTTAAACGAGCATTTAAACAATTTTATGACAAAGGTTTAATTTATAGAGGAAAAAGACTTGTTAACTGGTGCCCGAGATGTAATACTGCATTATCGGATATAGAGGTAGAATATCATTCGGAAAAAGGTAATTTATGGTACATAAAATATCCTATAAAAGATTCTAATGAATTTTTGACGGTTGCAACGACAAGACCGGAAACAATGATAGGTGATACGGCCGTTGCGGTTAATCCTAACGATGACAGATATAAAAATATTGTAGGTAAAACAGTAATTCTTCCTTTAGTAAACAGAGAAATAAAAATAGTTGCGGATTATATTGTAGATATGCAGTTTGGAACAGGTGCAGTAAAAGTTACACCTGCTCATGATGCGGTTGACTATGAAATAGCAAGAAGGCACAATTTAGAAATACTTGAAGTTATAGATGCCAACGGAAATATGACAAATTTATCGAAAAAATATAAAGGATTATCGGCAAAAGAGGCAAGAGAAGTTATAGTTAACGATTTGCAAGAACAAGGGTACCTTATCAAAACCGAAGATTACAGTCATTCCGTAGGTAAATGTTACAGATGCTCAACAACAATAGAACCTATAATGTCGGAACAATGGTTCTTAAAAGTTGAAGAAATGTCTAAAAGAGCATCTCAGGTTGCAAAAGATGAAAAAGTTAAATTTTATCCGGCATCCTGGAAAAAGCCTTACACTTTATGGTTAGACAATTTAAGAGATTGGTGTATCAGCAGACAAATTTGGTGGGGGCACAGAATACCCGTATATTATTGTGTAGACGAAAACGGCAACAAAACAAGTTGTCCTCCGATAGTTGAACAGGATACCCCGACAAAATGTCCTCATTGCGGTAATACCCGTTTAGTTCAGGATAACGATGTTTTAGATACATGGTTCTCATCGGCTATATGGCCGTTCAGTGTATTCAATTGGGGAGAAAATCCCGATAATGAAGAATTAAAATATTATTATCCTACGGGAGTTCTTGTAACGGGACACGAAATACTTTATTTGTGGGTAGCAAGAATGGTTCAAATGGGACTTGAGTTTTTAAATGATATTCCGTTTGGCGATGTATTTATTCATGGCATAGTCAGAGATAAACACGGATTAAAAATGTCTAAATCCAAAGGTAATGTTATAAATCCGTTGGAAATTATGAACGAGTTCGGAACGGATTCGTTAAGATTTGCTTTAGCACAATCGGCAGCACCGGGCAGAGATATGCAAATATCCAACGATTCTTTTTTAACGGCAAGAAACTTTGCAAACAAAATTTGGAATGCTTCAAGATTTATTCTTATGAATAAAGGAGATATTGAAGTACCTCAAGAACCGATAGTTAAAGAAACATCGGATAAATGGATTTTGGATGAATACAACAAAACAATCAAAACGGTAACATATTCGTTTGAACATTACGATATAGATGTTGTTTCAAGAACACTTTATGATTTTATTTGGACTAAGTTCTGTGATTGGTATATAGAACTTTCAAAAATCAGAATGACTTCCGAAAACATTGAAGAAAAGAAACAAGTGTTATCGGTTCTCATATATGTTTTAAAAGGTACAATAAAAATGTTAGCACCCGTTATGCCGTTTATTTGTGATGAATTATGGTCAATATTGAACGAAACCAATGACAGTATTGTAAATTCATCTTTTTCGATATACAATGAAAAATTTGTTTTTGCAAACGAAGCAAATCAAATGGCAACAGTTCAGGAAATAGTTTCTAAAATAAGAAATGTCAGAAGTGAAATGAATATTTCACCAGCAGTGTTTATTACAACAAAAATAAATGTGTCGGATGAAAGTAAATCATCCGTAGTAGAAATTAATCAGGGTTATATTAAAGCATTGGCAAAAATAAAAGACTTGGTTATCGGTAAAAATATGACAAGAGAAAAAAATTCGGCTTTAGCGGTTGCTACGGGATTTGAAATTTTTATTCCTTTAGAAGGACTTATAGATATAGAAAAAGAAAAAGCAAGAATTTCAAAAGAAATAAAAAATATTGTAGCAGAGCAAGAAAAGTATAATAAAAAATTATCTAATCCTAACTTTGTTGCAAAAGCTCCCGAAGCAGAAGTTGAAAGAATAAAACAAAAACTTGCGGACACACAAAATAAAATTGCCACATTGGAAGAAACTTTGAAGAATTACGAAAAATAAAATGTAAAAAAATATTTTTTATAATTCGTTAAAGAATATATAATAACAAGGAGATACCGTGGGATATACAAAAGAAGATATTATAAAAATTATTAAAGAACAAGATGTAAAATTTATCAGATTACAATTTACGGATATTTTTGGTCAACTGAAAAATGTTGCCATCACCGCAACACAAATAGAAAAAGCATTAGATAACAAGTGTATGTTTGACGGTTCTTCAATTGAAGGTTTTTCAAGAATAGAAGAAAGCGATATGTATTTATATCCCGATCCTGACACATTTGTCATATTCCCATGGAAACAGGAAGAAGGTAAAGTTGCAAGATTAATATGTGATGTTTATACTCCGGACGGAAAACCTTTTGAAGGTTGTCCCAGAAATGTTTTAAAAAGAAGTTTGAAAAATGCAGCGGATTTAGGTTATACATTTAATGTCGGTGCGGAATTGGAATTCTTTTTATTTTTAACGGATGAACAAGGTAAACCTACAACAAAAACTCACGATGCTGCAGGATATTTTGATTTAGCTCCCATAGATTTAGGAGAAAGTGCAAGAAAAGAAATGTGCCTTACTCTTGAAGCAATGGGTTTTGAAATTGAAGCTGCTCATCATGAAGTTGCAAGAGGACAACATGAAATAGATTTTAAATATGCGGATGCTTTAAAAACCGCAGATAATATAAACACATTTAAATTGGTTGTAAAAACAATTGCACAAAACCATGGACTTCATGCAACATTTATGCCAAAACCTATTTTTGGAATTTGCGGTTCCGGCATGCACATAAATCAGTCATTATTTAAAGATGGCAAAAATGCTTTTTATAATGAAAATGACAAATTAGCTCTTTCCGATATTGCATATAAATATATTGCAGGGCTTATGTATCACATAAAATCTTTTTCGGCAATATCCAATCCGTTGGTAAACTCTTATAAAAGATTGGTTCCGGGCTATGAAGCTCCGGTATACATTGCCTGGTCTGCAAGGAACAGAAGTCCGTTAGTTAGAATTCCGACTGCAAGAGGTATTTCAACAAGAATAGAATTGAGAAATCCCGATCCTTCGGCAAATCCGTATTTCTTATTGGCATCATGTTTGGTATCCGGTCTTGACGGAATACAAAACAATATGAAAATTAAAGAAGCCGTTGACAGAAATATATATCAAATGACAAAAGAAGAAAGAGATAAAGCCGGTATAGAAAATTTACCGCATAATTTAATCAATGCCGTTAAGGCAATGCAAAAAAGCGAACTGATAAGAAAGACTCTCGGAAACCATGCTTTTAACATTTATACTAAATCTAAAATTGATGAATGGGACGACTATAGAACAAAAGTTCATCAATGGGAAATAGATTCTTATTTAATTAATTACTAAAAAATATAAAAAAACTAAAGGAAGGAACACTCTAAATAGTAGTGTTCCTTCCTTTGATTCTGTTATCTTTAAATAATAATAAATGTTTTAAAAATATACCGATATTTTTTTACTTAAAACGGATTTTCAATC
>ONUQ01000154.1 GCA_900321055.1 uncultured Elusimicrobia bacterium | reverse complement strand
ATTAAAATGACAGCTTCATCTAAAATTTTGGAAAACTATATTGCACCTTACGATGCAACCGTTATTACAAAATTAAAAGATGCAGGAGCTGTTTTTATAGGAAAAGTAAATCTTGACGAATTTGCAATGGGTTCTTCTACGGAAAACTCGGCATTTTTTACTACAAGGAACCCTTGGAATACGGAACATATTCCCGGAGGTTCTTCGGGCGGGAGTGCTTCTGCAGTAGGTGCTATGACAGCTCCTTTGGCATTGGGAACCGATACAGGAGGTTCCATAAGGCAACCTGCAAGTTATTGCGGAATTGTTGGTGTAAAACCTACTTATGGCAGAGTTAGCAGATTTGGTGCGGTAGCATTTGCTTCTTCTCTTGACCAAATAGGACCTATGTCTAAAACGGTTGAAGACAGTGCATTGTTGTTAAATGTTATAGCCGGACATGATACAAAAGATTCAACATCAATAAATGTGGATGTGCCAAACTATCTTGCAAATATTAAAGACGGAGTAAAAGGTTTAAAAATCGGGCTTCCTAAAGAATATTTTATAGACGGTTTGGATGCAGATGTTAAGGCATCATTAGATAAAGCTATTGAAGTTTATAAAAGTTTAGGTGCCGAAATTGTAGAAATTTCTTTACCTCATACTGATTATGCGGTTGCCGTTTATTATATCATTTGTTGTTCCGAAGCATCGGCTAATCTTGCAAGGTATGATGGTGTAAGATACGGTTTTAGAGCAGACTGCACAAATTTGTTGGACGAATACCAAAAATCAAGAGGACAAGGTTTCGGTGCAGAAGTAAAAAGAAGAATAATGCTTGGAACCTATGCTCTTTCTGCAGGATATTATGATGCTTTCTACGGTAAAGCACAAAAAGTAAGAACATTGATAAAACAAGATTTTGAAAATGCATTTAATAAAGTTGATATTATTCTTACTCCGTCAGCTCCTACCCCTGCATTTAAGATAGGTGAAAAAAGCTCGGATCCTTTACAAATGTATTTATCAGATATATTTACAATAAGTTGCAACTTAGCGGCAATACCGGGGATGAGTTTACCTTGCGGTTTCTCACAAAAAGGTATTCCTGTAGGTATGCAGTTGTTAGCTAAACACTTTGATGAACAAACAATGTTTAAAACAGCTTATGCTTATGAACAGGCAACCGATTGGCATAAAGAGTTTCCAAAAATATAATTGTATGAGGATATAAAATATGAATAATAAATATGAAGTAGTTATAGGACTTGAAGTTCATTCACAAATTAAAACAAAGACAAAAATTTTCTGTAATTGTTCTACGGATTTTCATTCACAACCCAACACAAATATCTGTCCGGTATGTACCGGACAGCCCGGAGTGTTACCGGTATTGAATAAACATGCGGTGGAACTTATAGTAAGAACAGGTCTTGCTTTAGACTGCACAATAAACAAAAAATCCGTTTTTGCAAGAAAACAATATTTTTATCCCGATTTACCGAAAAATTATCAAATTTCACAATACGAACTTCCTTTTTGTGAACACGGTAAAATAAATATTACCGTTGACGGTAAAACAAAAAGTATAGGTATAACAAGAATTCATCTTGAGGAAGATGCCGGAAAACTTATACATGATATAGGTTCAAGACAACTTGATTATTCTTTAGCGGATTATAACAGAACAGGTGTACCATTAATGGAAATAGTTTCCGAACCTGATATGAGATCTCCAAAAGAAGCAGTTGCATATTTATCTGCACTTAAAAATCTTATTGAATATGTAGAAGCTTCCGACTGTAATATGGAAGAAGGAAAATTCAGATGTGATGCAAACATAAGTATCAGGCCGGTAGGACAAAAAGAATTCGGAACAAAATCCGAACTTAAAAATATGAATTCTCTTTCCGGTGTAGAAGCTGCTCTTACTTATGAAGTGGAAAGACAAATTGAACTTGTAGAAAACGGTGGCAAAGTTATACAGGAAACAAGAACTTGGGATCCAAACGAAAAAGTAACAAAATCCATGAGATCAAAAGAAAATGCTCACGATTACAGATATTTTCCCGATCCTAATTTAGTTCCCGTAAATTTAGATGACGAATTTATAAATAATATTAAGAAAAATATTCCGGAACTTCCGGAAGCAAGAAGATCAAGACTTATAACAGAGTTAGGATTGCCCGAATATGATACCGATATTATTGTTTCTGACAAACAATTAGCGGATTATTATGAAACGGCTTACAATACAGCATTAAAAGATGCTAAAGATTGTGCTAAACAGGTTGCTAACTGGATTATTACGGAATTACTGGGTAAACTAAACAATTCTAAACTTACAATAAAAGAATCCCCTATTTCACCCGAAAACATAGGAAAACTTGTAATACTTATTTCTAAAGGAACAATTTCGGGTAAAATAGCTAAAACAATATTTGAAGAAATGTTTAAAGATAACAAGGATCCTGAAACAATAGTTAAAGAAAAAGGATTGGTTCAAATATCCGATGCCGGTGAAATTGTAAAAGTGTGTCAGGAAGCTATTGATGAAAATGCCAAAATAGTTGCCGATTATAAATCCGGTAAAAAGTCAGCTATCGGAGCATTAGTTGGTGCCGTAATGAAAAAATCTAAAGGTAAAGCTAATCCTCAAATGGTTAACAAAACATTAACCGATTTGTTGAATAAATAGAAATATTGATGTATTATAGCATAGCAATATAGAAAAGTATTTTGAGAAACAGGCAGAAATAAAATAAGAAGAAGTATGAATAACATAAAAAGATTATTGTCCGTATATTGTATTGAATATTTATAGTGGTGTATTTGTTAAACGACACAATATATTGAAAAAATATTTTTTTTGTGTTATACTGATCTTGTTCGTGGTGTATTTATGTTTTTTTTAAAAAAAATTATTAGAGAACTAAAAAGAAAAGTTACTATTGTTTTTATTCATCATGGAAGAGTTAAGCCTTTAAGGTTTAATTTTTCTATGGTATTTCTTTTTGCTCTTTTTTTTGGATGGACAGGTCTTACCTTATGGGCAGGATTTGTGTCAGGAAAACATATTGATTATTTAGCCGTAAAAGCAGATAACAAAATAACAAAAATAAGAATGCTTTTCTTTGCAGACCAATTAAGAAAATCTAAAGAAATTTTGTTGCAGATAAAACAAAATGATGAACATATCAGATCTCTTCTTGCTATGGATTCAAAAAGAATAATAATAGAAAACGGTTTAGGATACGGCGGACCTACACCTATAGAATCAAGTGCTTTAGCAATGTTGTTATCCGGAAAAATAAACAATGTAGATTACCAAAATATAGCAAACCAATCTTTTGAGTTATTGGAAGAATATAAAGCATCAATGAAGAGTTATTCGGAAGTTATAAAATATATAAATAAACAAAGAGAAATTTTCAGATATACTCCATCTATATGGCCTTGCGAAGGAATAATTTCTTCGCCTTACGGTATAAGATTTCATCCGATTTTTAATAATAAAATATTTCATCCTGCAATAGATATCGCTAATGAAAAGAATACTCCGATTGTTTCTACTGCTGACGGTGTTGTAGTATTTTCAGGTTGGCAGTCCGGTTATGGAAATGTTATAGCTATAGAACATGGTCGTAAATATAGAACTATTTATGCTCATCTTGCAAAATCATTGGTAAAAAAAGGTGAGATAGTAGTAAGAGGTCAAGAAATTGCAAAAATGGGTAGTACGGGAAGAGCAACCGGTCCTCATGTTCATTATGAGGTACATTTAAACAAAAAACCGGTCAACCCGATAAAATATTTGACAAGTTATTTAGATTAATGGTAAAAGGCAATGGGTAATAAAAACAAAAAAATATTTGATACTATAGAAACTTTGATTGGTGTCGGCACAACTCTTACCGGAGATATTTGTGTAACCGGCAGTTTAAGAGTAGACGGGAAAATTGTAGGAAATATAAAAAATTCAGGCGGAGTTATTGTAGGAGATAAAGCAGAAATAAAAGGAAATATTTCTACGGAATATATTATTGTAGATGGTATTGTTGAAGGGAATATTACTTCCGGTGCAGGAATAGAATTGTTAAATAAGGCTAAAGTTATCGGTGATATAAAAACAACAATTCTTTCAATTAATGAAGGTGCTGTTTTTCATGAAAAAAGTTTAATGTTTGAAAAAGAAGAAGTTGAGAATAACGATACAAATAATAATGATGATACAAAGAAAAAATAGTTTTAAAAGGAAATAACATTATGATGGAGTTTTTTAGAAAACATAAAGTAACAATTATTTTAATAATATTAGTTGGTTTTTTTGGCGGAACATTTATTACAGGGTTTGGTATTTCAACTTTTGGCAAAGCAAGTTCTTTTGATGCAGTAGCTATTGTTAACGGCAAAAAAATTCCATACAAATATTTTTATAGTTTATATAATAATGCTATTAATTCTTTAAATCATTCAGGGAAAGAAATAACAGAGGAACTGGCAACGGCAACAAAAAATAATATTGTAAGAACATTAATTCAAGATGAATTAATTTGGCAACAAACAAAAGATTACGGAATAACGGTAAGTGATACGGAACTTGCTTATGATATACAAAGCTATCCGTATTTTCAAAATGACCAAGGACATTTTGACAGTAGAAATTATTATATTTTCTTAAACAGTTTAATGTTGTCTCCAAAAGACTTTGAAACATTAAGAAGAAAACAACTTGCTGCAAATAAGTTGAAAGTACTTATTGCATCTTCCGTTAAAATTAGCAATTCGGAAAAAGCAAAAGGGAACGAATATCAATTATTACAAGAAAAAGCCAATGAAGTGATAAATGCTTGGTTTGAAGAGATAATAAAAAAATCAAAAATAGAAATATTGTTATCTGATGATAAAAGAGCTTTTTAAAGAATTTAAAGATTACACTTTTAGAATTTATCAGGAAAACTGTTAGTTTAATGTTGATGTAGCGGATTTAGAAATAGCTCGTTGGTTTGAATGATGTATGTTTAGTCTGTTGTATATTGTTTAAAACTTACATTATATCAATACCAAATAATTTTAATTTCTCCTTTAATTTTATGTGCGGTAACCCTACAACCGTAAAGTAGTCCCCGTATATTTTTTTTACAAAAGAATCGTTTTTATCTTGAACGGCATAAGCTCCGGCTTTATCCATATGCTTTCCGAAAAACTTTTGTAAATCCGTATCCGACAATTTTTTCATTTTTACAATGGCAGTATCATAAAAAACGACATTTAATTTACTTGAAAGGATAGACACACCTGTATAAACTCTATGAGTACTACCGTTTAACTCTTTAACCATACTTATAGAATCTTGTTTATCTTTAGGTTTCCCTAAAATTTTGCCATTTAAAACAACTATTGTATCTGAACCAATAACAATACTATCGGGATTATTTTCTTTTACAAACTCTGCTTTTTTATAAGCTAAATATTTTACTATGGATGACGGCCTTTTTAAATTATAAGTTTCATCTATATTGCTTGGAACTATATCAAATTCAAGTCCCCACTTTTTTAATAATTCTATTCTTCTTGGAGATAAGGAAGCTAATATTATTTTTTTATTTATTTTCATTTGTATACTCTTATATGTATATAAAATATTCTTATTTTTTCTTATATTCTTCCATAAACTGCCAACAATACAAATCTATTATACTCAGAATCAATACCTTTTTTGTTTTATGCAACAAATCTCTTTACACCCATTCCACAAAAAAGATTTTATGTTACAACCTACCACAAATATTTTACCGTTTATAATAAACACTAATTAACCGGGGATTTTTTATATGATGT
>ONUQ01000072.1 GCA_900321055.1 uncultured Elusimicrobia bacterium | reverse complement strand
GTGAAAACTTGTATGAGTGCTTACCGTTTAGGGAAAAAATTAAATATTGAGTTACCGATAATTAATGAAATATATGAGATTTTATTTAACAATAAAGATGCAAAAAAAGCAGTCTATGATTTGATGACAAGAACTCCAAAAGCAGAGTAAGGATATTTAAAAAGATGACTAAACATGATTTGATAGAAAAAATATCTCAAATGATGCCTTCAAAAAAAGATGCAGTGATTGTAGTAAATACGATTTTTGAAGAGATGTTGACTTCTATAGTTAACGGGCAAAAAGTTGTTATTACGGGTTTTGGAAGTTTTAATTTGATTACAACTGAAGTAAAAAAAGGGAGAAATCCTAAAACAGGGGAAACAATTTTGATAGAACCGAAAAAGAAAATAAGGTTTAAACAATCAAAAGAGATATTCAATGACTGATAATGCAGATAAAAAATATTTGAATATAAAAGATGTTTCTCAAAGGACGGGAGTTCCCGATTATACATTGAGATATTGGGAAAAAGAATTTAGACAAATAAAGCCGGAAAGATATTCCGGTATTAGAAAATATTCTAATGCAGATGTTGAAATAATAAATCAAATAAAAGATTTATTATATAATAAAAAACTTACGATACAAGGAGTAAAAAAATTCCTTACAAAAGATAAAAGGAAAAAAGTACAAAACGATACTCTTTTTAATAAAGAAAACTGTATAGATACAAAGGTTTTTGATGAGATTAAACAAGAATTAGAAGATATTCTTAAAGTTTTGGAACAATAGGTTATTGTCGGGGTGTAGCACAGTTGGCTAGTGCGCTCCCTTCGGGAGGGAGAGGCCGCTGGTTCAAGTCCAGTCACCCCGATTTTTTATATGTATGAAAAAAATTTCTTTGATAATTATATTATCGTTGATAGTATCAAATATATATGCAATATCTATGTCTGTTGATGAAACAGAACTAAAAATAGAACAAAAGGTTGCAGTTTTTTCTCAACAAGCTGATTGGATAACCGTAGATTCTTATATTGATTATATCGGAGTGACTCAAGGTCATCGGGAAGTTTCGGAATTGACATGTAACTATGGCAATAATAGCCTAGCCGTATCTCAATCATTTTTTAGTATTTTTGATTATGTTCCAAATACGGAAATAACATTAATAACTTCCAAAAGTTTAAAAGATGTTATTAGTATAAAAAGCGAAAGTAATGTAAATATAAAAGTAACCTACACCGATTTCTACAATCTTCCCATATCAAACAGTTATCCTAAAATATATTACATAAAACAAAATTCATCCGAAAGTTGGAAACAGGCAAATTTAGCTTATGCGGGAAATAACGATTATTCCATAAATTTGGAATTGGATTACGGAACATATAAATATTATATCGTTGCAGATAACGAAAATTATCCTAACGAATATATTTCCCCGATAAAAACATTTATTGTTACGGAAAGGCCGCACTCATTTGTAAATTTAAATCCTAATTTACAAGATGGCATAGGAAATTCAAATACTGTTTTAAATTTCAGTTGGAATGCAACAAAAGGTGTAGAAGATGACATATTAAAATACACTTTGTTTTTAGGAACATCGGAAGATTCTATGCAAAGTTACAATTTAGAAACACAAAATTCTTATATTGCATACAATTTATCACCAAGAACAAGATATTATTGGAGAGTTGAAGTTGAAAATCAGTATGGTGCAAAATTGTTGAACCCTAAAACATTTAATTTTGTTACATTGGGTGAAATCAAAAAAATGTATAATGCTCCAAACCCGTTTAATCCTCTAAAAGAAAAAACAAGAATTTTTTTTGAAATGCACGAAGACGGCAATATAGATTTTGATGTTTACTCCGAGTATGGTGACAAAATTTATCATACTTCAAAAAATAATTTATCTAAAGGTAATAATGAAATTGTTTACGACGGTAAAGATGATTACGGTAATACTTTATACAACGGAACATATTTGTGTATAGTTAAGAAAAAGTATTCGGGGACAACAAAAACGGAAAGATGCAGACTATTAGTAATAAAATAATTTTAATTTTAATAATATCAATATGTATAGTTTCAAATATATATGCTACAGGAAAAAGAAAGAATTTTCTTTCACACGGTCCGTCCGTATCGTCATTTGCACAGGGAGAAACCGCATTAAACAATTTAAATGATCCGTCTATAATTTATCATAACAGTTCATTGTTAAGTTATTTTGATTACAACAATATTATATTATCAAGATATAACCTTTTTGACGGAACTTCATATAATTCGGCATCGTTAAATTACAGAATGTTTAATAATTTATCTTTTGGATTTTCTGCAATAAATTTAGCCAGCGGTGATATAGAGTTAAGGAAAGATCCTTTTGATGCACCTAAAAAAGTAACAACAAATCAGTGGGCATATATTTTTGCATTAGCTACAATGATAAAACCGATAGAAACTGCAGTAGGTGTCAATTTAAAATATATTTATCAGGATTTATATGTTAAGAAAAACGGTGGTTTTGCATTAGATTTAGGTCTTTCAAAATATTTTAACAATGTGGATATAAAATATACCCAAGCAAAATTCGGTGTAGGCTTTTCTATGCAAAATTTTTTACAAACCGGAATAAAACTTGATGAATATAATGAAAAATTTCAAAATATATTTAGACTTTCTACATTAATGGAAGTTCCCGTGATTTACAGATTTAATACTAAAGATACAATCACATTATCAATAGACATAAAAAACGAAGATACATATAATGAACTTTTTGCAGGACTGGAATATAAACTTATGGAAAAATATGCAGCCAGAGTCGGATACTATCCTGACCATATTACAGCCGGTTTTGGAGTAAACATTTCGGCTTTTACGGTAAATTATTCCATGGATTTTAATGAAATAGATTTGATAAACAGATTTTCTTTGGCTTACAGATGGGGCAACAGACATAAAAACAAATCAAATTTTGCAAAAATAGAACAACCTGCATTAAGTGTAGAAAAGACATCTCAAAAGCAGATAAATGAAAGTAAACCGGATTTAACTAAAGAGGCACAAACGGCATTAAATATAGAAAAATTATCTCAACAGGAAGCAGAAAAATTATTTAACGAAGCAAAAGAATATTATAATAAAAAACAATATTTATATTCTACGGATATATTGCAAAAAATTATAATAAATTATCCGTCTTACGATTCGCCAAAATTTTACTACAATAAAATAAAAAAATTAATGACTAAACATTCCAAATCAAAATACGACAGCAATTTTTCTGATTATGCATACTGGTCCGGATACAAGAATTATTATGAAGGTAATTACAATCAATGTTTAACAGAGTGGACAAAATATTTACAATTTAATAATAAAAATACGGAAATAAAACAATATTATGATAAAGTTAATAAAATCATTACGGATTCAATAGAAGAAAAAAATAAAAAAGACTTTGAATTTGAAGCGAATACAATGTTAAGAAACGGAATTATGCTTTATAAAAATAAGCAATGGATTAAATGTATAAAACAAATGGAAAAATTACAAACATTTATAAAAAATTCAAAGTATGTTAATCTGTCATTCAATTATTATTCTTTAGCCAAGGATTATATAGACAAATCCGTAAAAGAGTTATCAAAATTACTGGAAGCAAATAAAGACAAAGAACAGGCAGAAGAAAAACAAGAAGGAGCAACAGATAAGGAACTGGCAGAATTTAAGTACAATGAAGGATTACTTTTATATGCAAAAGGAAAATATTTTGAAGCAGAAAAAATGTTTGAGCTTACATTAAGATTGGATCCGACACATAAAAAAGCAATAAATGCTTTAAAACGAATTAAAGAATAATTTTTTATATAATATAAAGTATATAAATAAATTATATATTCTTTTAAATAATACAATAAAATTCTATAATAAACATTGTAATATATACTTAATTAAATTTCTTTAAATAATATTTGTTTTTTTAGGGAGAAACGATGAAAAATATTTCTATACTCGGTTCAACAGGTTCAATCGGAGTTCAAACTTTAGAATTTATTGCTAAAGCTAAAAAAGAATTTAAAGTTTGCGGACTTTCAGCCGGTTCAAACATAGAACTTTTAAAAGAACAAATCTCAAAATTTAAACCGTTAACTGTTTCGTTGGATTCAGAAAAAAATGCTGAATTGTTAAAGAAATGGTGTATTAGCAAAAAATACAAAACGAAAGTATATTTCGGTAAAGAAGGATTAAACAGAGTTGCCACAATAAAGTCTGTTGACATGGTGTTAAGTTCTGTAGTCGGTGCAATAGGGCTGGAACCTTTACTTTGTGCAATAAAAGCTAAAAAAAATATCGCAATAGCAAATAAAGAAGCATTAGTTATGGCCGGTTCGTTAATAATGCAAACGGCAAAAGAAAACGGTGTATCGGTTCTTCCGGTAGACAGTGAACATTCGGCAATATTTCAATGTATAGGAAAAGAAAACAAAAAGTCAATAAAAAGAATATTGCTTACGGCTTCAGGCGGACCATTTTATAAATCAACAAAAGATTTTAAAGATATTACGGTAAAAGATGCACTTGCTCATCCTACATGGAAAATGGGGAAAAAAATCACAATAGACTCTGCTACATTAATGAATAAAGGACTTGAAGCAATAGAAGCCTCTGTTTTATTTGATATTCCCATAGATAAGATTGATATTTTAATACACCCGCAATCTGTAGTTCATTCCATGGTTGAATTTAATGACGGATGTGTTATGGCACAATTGTCTAACCCCGATATGACATTGCCCATACAATATGCTTTATCTTATCCGAATAGAAAAAATTGTTATATAAAAAGATTAGATTTGGCGGAAGTATCAAAATTAGAATTTTTTAATCCGAATTTTAAAAAGTTCAAATGTTTACAAATAGCATACAATTGTGCAAAAATCGGTGGTACTATGCCGGCTGTTATGAGTGCCGTAAATGAAGTAGCCGTAAAATATTTTCTTGCACAAAAAATCGGATTTGATATGATACCTAAAATTATAGAAACCGTTGTAAAACAGCATAAAGTAATAAAATCAAAAAATATTTCAAAATATATTGAATCGGATTTATGGGCAAGGCAACAAGCAGAAATTGTTATAAAAAATTTAATTTAAAAGGATTATTCAATGAAAAAGAATTTATTATTTTTAATTTTATGTATGACATTATTAATATCAAACTTTTGTTTTGCCAAAGAAGGACAAACGGATATTCTCGTTGATCAGGATATAGAACAAGAGCAACAAGTACAAGAACAAAACTTCAACCAAAAAGAACAAATATCAGGTTCTCAGGCTAAAGGTATGCATTTAACTACTTTTGCATCCGCTTCACAAATTCATAAAAAAAGAATAAACGATTTATTGGACAATACGGAAATGAATGCGGTTGTTATAGATATAAAAGAAATTGATGGTGCTATTTCCATAAAAAATATTTCAGGAAATATCACTTATTCAAAATATATTCCGAATATTGAACCATATTTAAAAGAAGTTAAAGATAAAGGAATATATACGATAGCAAGAATCGTTGTTTTTAGAGATAATGTTATGCCAAGAAAAAAACCGGAGCTTGCAGTAAAAAATCCTGACGGTTCTCTTTGGCAGGATAGAAATAAAATAACATGGTTAAATCCTTATAAACAGGAAGCAATTGATTATATTTTAGAG
>ONUQ01000122.1 GCA_900321055.1 uncultured Elusimicrobia bacterium | reverse complement strand
TTTTATAGTTTTTACTTCTATTGCACCAAATTTTGCTTAAAGACAAAATTTTTGTAGTTATTTTGCGATTATGTATGCTTCTATTATTTAAAAAAAAAATCGTTTTGTCAATACAATTATTTTGTTAAATCATATATTTTATACATTGTTTATTCTCAATAAAATACTTCTTAAAAACAAATTCAATATATACAAAATTGATGATACCGATTATACAAAATACATAATATAAAATAACCGGTTTTTTGTTTACTATATAGCATTGCACATAAGTTTCTACAAAACTAAAAAGTAACTTTTTATTACTTAATATTTAATCATAAAAAAATCAGGCAGAAAAACTTTCTACCTGACTTTTTCATCTATGCTCTTCCAACTTATTAATACATTGGAGGCATTCCACCACCCATTGGAGGCATTGCCGGAGAATCTTTCTTTTCAGGAATATCCGTTACCAGTGCTTCCGTTGTAAGAACAAGTCCTGCAATTGAAGCTGCATTTTGTAATGCTGTTCTTGTAACTTTAGCCGGATCAACGATACCTGCTTTTATCATATCTACGAATTCGTCGTTATCCGCATTGTATCCGTAAGAAGCATCTTTTTTATTTTTAATCTTATCAACTATAACCGAAGCTTCTATACCTGCATTTTCAATTATTTGTCTAATCGGTCCTTCTAAAGATTTTTTAACAATATTTATACCTGTTTGTTCATCGCTGTCTGCACCTTTTAAACCATCAAGCACCGATTGTGCTTTTAACAATGCAACTCCACCGCCTGCAACTATACCTTCTTCAACACCTGCTCTTGTTGCATTCATTGCATCTTCTACTTTAAATTTCTTAGCTTTCATTTCGGATTCTGTTGCTGCACCGACATTTATAACTGCAACTCCTCCTACTAATTTTGCTAATCTTTCCTGTAATTTTTCTTTATCATAATCTGATTTTGTTTCTTCTATTTGTTTTCTGATTTGTGCAATTCTGCTGTCTATTTCTTCTTTTTTGCCACAACCGGAAACTATCGTTGTATTTTCTTTATCTACAACTACTCTTTTTGCTTGTCCAAGCATATCTATTGTAGCCGCATCAAGTTTTAAACCTGTTTCTTCGGAAATAACCGTTCCGCCGGTAAGTATTGCTATATCTTGTAACATTTCTTTTCTTCTGTCACCAAATCCGGGAGCTTTAACGGCTATAACTTTTAATGTTCCTCTTATTTTATTAACAACTAATGTTGCCAATGCTTCACCTTCAATATCTTCAGCTATTATTATAAAACCTTTACCTGTCTGTACTACTTTTTCAAGTAACGGAAGAATTTCTTGCATTGAAGATATTTTCTTATCCGTAATTATTATGTAAGGATCTTCCAAAACACCTTCCATTCTTTCTGCATCCGTTACGAAATACGGAGAACAGTATCCTCTGTCAAATTGCATACCTTCAACAACATCTAATGTTGTATCTGCAGATTTTCCTTCTTCAACGGTTATAACACCATCTTTACCAACTTTTTCCATAGCATTTGCAATTAAATCTCCAATTTCTTTATCGCTTGCCGAAATTGATGCTATTTGAGCTATTTCTTCTTTAGAAGAAACTTTTTTTGCTGTTTTTTTAATCTCTTCTATAACTGCTACAACTGCTTTATCAATACCTTTTTTTATATGATTTGCATTTGCACCTGAAGTAATATTTCTTAATCCTTCACTTATCATTGTTTGTGCAAGAACCGTAGCCGTTGTTGTTCCGTCACCGGCTATATCATTTGTTTTAGAAGCAACTTCTTTTACAAGTTGTGCACCCATATTTTCAAACGGATCTTCAAGTTCTATTTCTTTTGCTATTGTAACACCATCGTTTGTAACTGTCGGTGAACCGAATTTTTTATCTAATACTACATATCTTCCTTTAGGTCCTAATGTAACTTTTACTGCATTAGCAAGTTTATCTACACCATCTTTCATAGCCTTTCTTGCATCATCTGTGTACTTTAATTGTTTAGCCATTTTATATATCTCCTTTTATTAGTTTACAGTCCATAAACTGAGAACAAAAAATTTGTTTGTTAACCGGTAAGTTAATATTACTCTTTCTCAGCTTATCATCTTATCAGCTCATCAGCTGTTTCTTTATTCCAAAATACCTAAAACATCATCTTGTGACATTATTAAATAAGCAACATTATCTATCTTAACTTCTGTTCCCGAATATTTGCCATATAAAACTTTGTCACCAACTTTTATTTCCATTGGTATAACTTTTCCGTCTTTACCAATTTTTCCATTACCTGCCGCAATTACCGTTCCTTCTTGAGGTTTTTCCTTTGCCGTATCAGGAATAATTATTCCACCGATTTTCTTTTCTTTTGGTTCTTCGGTTTTAACCAAAATTCTGTCGCCTAATGGTCTAATCTTCATTTAAACTACCTCCTAAAATTTATATACTCTACATCCTTATTTTAGCACTCACATACAACAATTGCTAATTATATAACAAATTTTTACTTTTGTCAATAGTTAATTATCATTTCTAAACTGCCTGCAAAGACCTTATCTTTTTTAACTTTTATTTTAGCACTCGTTTATAACAATTGCTAATTATATAACAAGTTTTTATTTTTGTCAATAGTTAATTATTACTATTTTTTTATCTCTATTCTGGGAAATAAAATTTCAAATTTACCTAATTGGTTATCTGCCGGAGAAAAACCTTCTTTCGGTATTTGTTTATCTTGAAAATACTTTTTTGCAACTTCAATAATATTTCCGTTTGCCCCGTTTAATGACCAAATTTTTTCCGATATGGTTGGCATAAACGGAATTAAATGTAATGCTATTAAATCTGTTGCCTGAAAGTACGAATACATACAATCTGCAAGTTTTTTAATATCCGTTTTTGCAAGTTTCCATGGAGCATCCTGTTCTATTTGTTGATTAATTATTGTTATTGCCTGTTGCAAAATTTCTGCCGTTTTATGAAACTGCATATTTTCTATTGATAAACCATAACCGTTATTTAATATTTTTGCAACTTCCGTTGTAAGAGTATCATTTATACTTGTTTGCGGAACTTTTCCTCCAAAATATTTTTCTGCCATTTTATTTGTTCTTGAAACAAGATTTCCTAAATTATTTGCCAAATCTACATTATATTTTTTGGTAAGACCGTCCATTGAAATATCGCCATCCGGGCCAAAAGGAATTAAAGATACGGCTAAATATCTTGCAGGATCAACTCCAAACTTTTCTACCAATTGTGACGGAGTTATAACATTTCCTATGGATTTTGACATTTTCTCTCCGTTAATTGTAAAAAAACCGTGAGCATAAACTCTTTTATGAACAGGAATATCCGCACCCATAAGAAGTGCAGGCCAAATTACACTATGAAACCATAAAATATCTTTTGCCATTAAATGTATATCTACCGGCCAATACTTTTCAAACATTTCTTTATTATCTTTATAACCGATTGCCGAAACATAATTAATTAAAGCATCTACCCAAACATACACTGTTTGTGAATTATCAAAAGGTAACGGAATTCCCCAATCAAGAGCTGCTCTTGAAATACTTATATCTTCAAGTCCTAATCTTAATTTACCTAAAATTTCGTTTCTTCTTGCTTCCGGTAAAACATCTATATGGTTAGGATTTGCAGAGTTTTCTATCATATCTGTAAGTTGCTCATTGAATTCGGATAATTTGAAAAAATAATTTTCTTCGCTTTGAACTATGGGTTTTTTCTTATGGTCGGGGCAACAACCGTTTTCATCTAAATCTTTTTCTGCAATAAATTTTTCACAACCTACACAATATAATCCTTCATATTGTTTTTTATAAATAAGCCCCTTATCATAAAGTTTTTGCATTATCATTTGAACCGTTTCTTCGTGCTGTTTATCCGTTGTCCTGATAAAACCGTCATTAGAAATATTTAACAGTTTCCATGCTTGCTTGAAATGTTCGCTCATTTCATCACAAAGCTGTTTAGGAGTTACTCCCTTCATTTGTGCCGACTGACAAATTTTTGCTCCATGTTCATCGGTTCCCGTAAGAAAAAAAACTTCGTCACATTGTAATCTTTTCCATCTTGCCACAATATCCGCCGCTATTGTGGTATAAGCATGACCTATGTGCGGTCTATCGTTTACATAATAAATAGGTGTTGTAATATAATACTTTTTCATTTTTACCTTACCTTCTTTCTTTTTAAAATTTTACAACTAAGTATATCAAAATTTAAATATTAAAAAAACTCGCTTATCATATTTCCCGTAACATCCGTAAGTCATCCAAAATATTACTTTTTTATTTATAATAAAATTTTGCAAAAAAGTGAAGAAACAATCGGTAA
>ONUQ01000039.1 GCA_900321055.1 uncultured Elusimicrobia bacterium | reverse complement strand
ATAATGAGAGTAAAAAATGTAGTTCAAACAAGACAAAGAAAGAAAAAATATTTTAGACTTTCTAAAGGTTATTATTCAGATAAAAACCATCGTTGGAGAATGGTTGTTCAACAAGTAGAAAAATCTTTGGTATATGCATATAATGACAGAAAAGATAGGAAAGGTAATTTTAGAAGAATGTGGATAGTAAGACTTAATGCTGCAGTAAGAGAAGAAGGTTTATCTTACAACAGATTTATTTCAGGTCTTAAAAAAGCAAATGTTATTCTTGACAGAAAAATGCTTGCTGAAATTGCAGTTACGGACAATACATCATTTAAACAATTGGTAGAAATTGCAAAATCCGCAAAATAAGAAACTTAAGAAATGAATGTTTCTCCTGTCAAGACTATAATAATATTTTTTATAGCATTGATACTGTTAGGGACAGTTTTATTGTGTTTGCCTTTTGCAAAACATGAATATGCCGATTTTTCGTTATTAACTTGTTTGTTTACTGCGACATCGGCAGTTTGTGTGACGGGTTTATCGGTTGTAAATGTAGGGGAATATTTTACCGCTTTTGGACAAATAGTAATATTACTTTTGTTTCAAATCGGCGGACTTGGATATATGTTAGTTTCAACAGGGTTAGGTCTTTTACTTGGAAAGCTGGCTTTAAAAGACAGAAAAATAATGCAAGAACTTTTTGACATAAGTTCTTTTAACAAATTATTTAAATTATTAAAAAAAGCGGTTTTAATTATTTTGTGTATAGAATTTGTAGGTGCAATAGTGCTTACAATAGGATTTTTGAAAGATTTTAGTTTTAAACAAGCTGTATATTATGGAATATTTCATTCCGTATCGGCATTTTGTAATGCGGGTTTTGGTCTTTTTAGAAACAGTTTAGAAAATTTTTCTAATAATCCGACTATACTTTATACAATAGTTATACTTATAGTTTTGGGTGGACTTGGCTTTTTCGTGTTGGTAGATATTATAGATAAAATTAGAGGAAAAAATATAAAACTTACTTTTCATTCTAAAATTATCTTATATATGACATTAGGTTTAACGGTATTTGGTTTTGTAGCTTTTTATATAGGGCAAATCAGTTCTTATATAAATCGAGGTTCTTTATTTTGGATTATAAATAATTCAATTTTTCAATCAATAAGTTCAAGAACGGCCGGGTTTAATACCGTATCTTTGGATTCAATTAGTTCTTTTACTGTAATATTTTTTATGATATTGATGTTTATAGGCGGTGGTCCGGGTAGTACGGTCGGTGGCATAAAAATTACAACTTTGGCTTTGGTCTTTGTTTTTATAAGAGCAGTTATAAAAGGGCAAGATTCTTATGTTCTTGCTAAACAAAATATAGACAGTGATTTGGTGAAAAAGGCTTTATTGGTGTTCATACTGATGACAGTGTTAGTAAGTTTTTTTATTTCTTTAATGTTGCTGGTAGAGCCAAGTTTAGATACGATTAAAGTTATATTTGAAGCAATTTCTGGATTTTGTACGGTAGGACTTTCGTTTGGAATTACTTCTGAGTTATCCGTGACGGGTAAAGTGTTGTTAATTTTAGCAATGTTTGTAGGTAGGATAGGTGCTGTAACAATACTTGTATATTTAGTGAACAGAAAACCGGTTGTAAACAATATAAAATATCCTGAAGGTAAAATACTTATAGGATAATTGTGGAGCTGGGATGGGAAAGAAACAATTTGGAGTAATAGGTTTAGGAACTTTTGGTTCAAATGTTGCAAAAGAGTTAGCGGCAAAAGAGTTTCCTGTACTTGCGATAGACAACAAAGAAACAGTCGTAAACAGAATAAGTCCTTTTGTTACACAGGCAATAGTAGCAGATGCTACGGATGATATTGCTTTAAAAGATGCAGGAATTGCAGATTGCGATACTGTTATTATTTCTATGGGTGAAGATATAGAAACAAGTATTCTTGCTACTCTTATAGCAAAAGATTTAGGTGTGAAAAATGTTATTGTAAAATGTGTAAGTCCGTGGCATTCAAAAATAGCAGTGAAAATCGGTGCGGATAAAGTTGTGTATCCAGAACTTGAAATGGCAAAAAAACTTGCAGATAGTATGGCTTCACCGAACATACTTGAGCAAATAGAATTTTCTAAAGATTATAATCTTGTAGAAATAATTGCTCCGGAATTTCTTT
>ONUQ01000019.1 GCA_900321055.1 uncultured Elusimicrobia bacterium | reverse complement strand
TTTTATATATTTTCTTTACACTTCAGTTTAATTTATTATAAAATAAGTAGAAACGGAAAATTAACAATAGCAGATTCAAGATTAAAATATTGATAACGGCAGATAAAATAAATTGAGCAATTTAGTATAGCAAACAATTTGTTTTTTTATTATTAAATTTTTCCGATATAATCTGTTTATCTGTTAAACTAAAAGCATACAATAATTTTTAAACTTTTTCGGCAGAAAAAAACTATAAATTACTAATTTTTTAAGGAGAAAAAGAAATGGCTTACAAAGTTACATTAGTTAGAGGAGACGGTACAGGTCCGGAACTTACGGAAGTTACGGCAAAAGTTTTAGATTCAACCGGAGTTAAAATTGACTGGGAAGTTATGGAAGCAGGAATTGATATTATGGAAAAAGAAGGAACCCCGTTACCTGATAAAACTTTGCAATCAATAGCAAAAAATAAAATTGCATTAAAAGGTCCTATAACAACACCAATAGGAACAGGTTTCAGATCCGTAAATGTTGCCATAAGAAAAGAACTTGATTTATTTACATGTTTAAGACCATGTAAAAGTTATGTCGGTGTAAAATCAAGATTTTCAGATATAGATTTAGTTGTTGTTAGAGAAAACACCGAGGATTTGTATGCAGGGGTAGAATTCTTTGAAAAAACAGAAGAAGCAAATAAAATCATAGAACTTTCTAAAGGTAAGATTAGAAAAGATTCTGCAATATCAATAAAACCTTTTTCTGAATTTGGTTGTGAAAGAATAGTACGGTTTGCATTTGATTATGCCGTTAAAAATAACAGGAAAAAAGTTACGGCAGTAGCAAAAGCAAATATTATGAAGACGACAGACGGTATGTTTTATAGAGTAGCAAGAGAAGTTGCAAAGGATTATGAAGGTAAAATAGAATACGAAGAAAGATTGATAGATAATATGTGTATGCAGCTTGTACAAAAGCCTGAACTGTATGATGTTATAGTTTTACCTAATTTATATGGTGATATATTATCGGATTTATGTGCAGGTCTCGTCGGTGGACTTGGAGTTGCTCCGGGTGCGAACTTGGGTAAAGACTGTGCTGTTTTTGAAGCTGTTCACGGTTCTGCACCAAAATATAAAGGTTTAAATAAAGTTAATCCTATGGCATTAATTTTGTCGGGAAAGATGATGTTAGATTATTTGGGCGAGTTTGATGCTGCAAAAAGGCTTGAAAAAGCCGTAGCAGAAGTTGTTGCAGAAAAAAAATTCGTAACCTATGATTTAGGTGGAACTGCAGGAACTAAGGAAATGGGGCAAGCTATAATAGAAAAGATAAAAAATATGTAGATGAATAAAAATTCATACAATTTTGATAGAGAATAAAGTCCGTTTTTGTTCAAATATAATTGGGAATAAAAAGTGCTTATTTGGGAAAAATTCAGAAAAAATATTTTTGATAATAAACTGGTAGTTTCAGGAGATAAGATATTACTTGCTGTTTCCGGCGGGGCAGATTCTATGGTTATGGCAACATTATTTTCTATGTTGACAAAATTTTTAAACATAGATTTAGTTGTTGTTAATTTTAATCATAAGTTGAGAAAAGAATCTGCAAAAGAAGCTAAAATTGTAGAAAATTTTATAAAATCTTTAAATATTGAATGTGTACTAAAAAATTTAGATACAAAAAAATATGCCAAACAGCAAGATATATCCATAGAAACTGCCGGACGACAACTCAGATACTTAGAATTAGAAAACATTGCTAAACAATATAAATGTAATAAAATTGCTACAGCTCATAACATGAATGATAATGCAGAAACGGTTTTTATGTGGTTGTTGAGAGGAACAGGAACCGAAGGGTTTGCAGGAATACCTACAATTAGAAAAATTGGCAAAAATCTATCAATAATAAGGCCTTTACTACCAATATCAAGAGATTTAATAGAAGATTATGCCGAAAAGCAACAAATAAAATTTTGTACGGATAAAACAAATTTTAAATGTGATTATACAAGAAATAAAGTGAGATTAAATATTATCCCTCAACTTAAACAAATAAATCCTTCTGTTATAAATCATATATATAATTTGTCATTAATGATAAAAGATGAAATAGCTTATTTTAAAAACAAAGTTAATTTGTTTATTTCAAAGCATGTGAAAATATCATCAAACAAAATAATTGTTAATTTAGATTTTTTTAACAGACAAGAAAAAATAATACAGTATAAAATTTTAAAAGAAATAATTCCCGATAAAAAAAGAGCTATTCAAATAAATAATATAACTTCATGGCTTAAAGATAAGAAATCTAAAGTTTACAATCTTTCAAAAAATTGGATAGCTAAAAAAAGTAATAAACAATTAAAGTTTGTTTCTGTCAACCGGCTTGGCAAAAAACATACATAATTTTAATTTGTAATGATAAAAAGTTTTTTATTTGGTAAAATATACTGGTTGATAATGCATAAAATTTTTATTATAAAAAGAGGAGAATTTAAATGGAAGATCAAGGGAAATTTGACAAAGTCTGCCAAATTCTTGACGAAAACGGCAGAGATAAAGCAAGATTAATCCCAATTTTGCAAGCGGTACAAGAAGTGTATAATTATCTTCCTGAAGAAATACTGACATTCATAGCTTCAGCTTTAGGAATCTCTCCGGCAAGAGTTTACGGAGTAGCAACATTTTTTGCACATTTCACTTTGAAAGCAAAAGGTAAACATATTATTAAAGTATGTGATGGAACAGCATGTCATGTAAAAAAATCAACATCCATAATAGATGCTCTCAGATCAAAATTAAATATTACGGAAACAAATAACACTACAAAAGATATGTTGTTTACATTAGAAACCGTATCTTGTTTAGGTGCATGTGGTCTTGCTCCTGCAATGATTATAGATAATGAGGTTTATGGTCAGGTTACACCGGAAAAAGTAACAAAAATTATTGACGATATGATTAAACAGGAGGAAAAATAATGTCTGTAGATTTAGATAAAATTTCCGATAAAGTTCAAAAAGCTTTCAGTCAAATTTCAAAAAGAATAATTATCTGTGCAGGAACAGGATGTGTAGCAAACGGTTCTTTAAAAGTTTATTCTGAATTTTTGAAAATAGCAAAAGAATTAAACATTGAACTCTGTATAGAGTTAAATACGGAAAGTAAAGGAATCTTAGTTTCAAAAAGCGGTTGTCAAGGTTTTTGCCAAATGGGTCCGTTAGTTTCCGTTATTAAAGGTGATGATGATATTCTTTATACAAAAGTTAAAGTTGAAGATGTAAAAGAAATAGTAGAAACCAGTATAATAAAAGATGATATAGTTGAAAGATTATGCTACAAAATAAATGATAAATTCTATAAAGGACATGCAGAAATTCCTTTCTATGCAAAACAAAAAAGATATGTTCTTAAAAATTGCGGATTTATTGGTGCGGAAGATATTGAAGAATATATTAGTAAAGGCGGATATAAATCGGCAAGAAAAGCTTGTTTGGAAATGACATCGGAACAGATTTGTAAAGAAGCATTGGATTCCGGACTTAGAGGTAGAGGCGGAGCAGGATTTCCAACAGGTAAAAAATGGGATTTAACAAGAATTCAACCGGGATCTAAAAAGTTTGTTATATGTAACGGTGATGAAGGAGATCCGGGAGCATTTATGGACAGAAGTGTTCTTGAAGGAAATCCTCATAGTGTTATAGAAGGTATGATTATAGCTGCAAAAGCTATCGGTGCAAATGAAGGTTATGTATATGTAAGAACAGAATATCATTTAGCCGTAGAAAGAATGAGAAATGCTATCAAAAAAGCTACTGAAATTGGTGTTTTAGGCAGTAATCTTTTTGGTTCGGATTTTTCATTTAATCTTCATGTTATGGAAGGTGCAGGAGCATTTGTATGCGGAGAAGAAACGGCATTAATAGCTTCTGTTGAAGGTAAAAGAGGAATGCCAAATCCTAAACCTCCTTTTCCTGCACAACATGGTTTATACGGAAAGCCTACGGTAATTAACAATGTTGAAACATTATCTACCGTTCCTTTGGTTATCAGAGACGGTGCGGATTTTTATAAAAAAATAGGTGTCCCCACATCAACAGGAACAAAAACTTTTGCCATTACCGGACATGTAAAAAATACAGGTCTTATAGAAGTTCCTTTTGGAACAACATTAAGAGAAATTTTATTTGATATAGCAGGCGGAGTTACGGACGATAAAGGAAATGTTTCCGAAGAAGCTTTTAAAGCTGTTCAAATCGGAGGACCTTCCGGAGCATGTTTAACGAGAGAACATTTGGATTTACCTTTGGATTTTGATTCTTTAAGAAAAGCAGGAGCAATGGTTGGTTCGGGGGGACTTGTTGTTATGAACCAAACAACCTGTATGGTAAATATAGCAAAATTCTTTATGCAGTTTACCCAAAGTGAATCTTGCGGAAAATGTGTTCTTTGCAGAGAAGGAACAAAGCAAATGCTAATGATGCTTGAAGATATTACTTCTGGTAAATCAAACGAAAAAACAATTCCTTTACTTGAACAATTAGCAAATGCCGTTAGGGTTGGCTCTTTATGTGCTTTAGGAAAAACGGCACCAAATCCGGTATTATCTACATTAAAATATTTTAGAGAAGAGTATGATGCTCATGTAAAAGAAAAGAGATGTCCGGCGGGAACATGTGCAAAATTAACACAAATTACAATTGATCAAACAAAATGTATAGGTTGTACGGCTTGTGCAAGAAAATGTCCTGTAGGAGCTATCAATGGTGCAGTAAAACAAAAACATTCTATAGACCAAAGTATATGTATAAAATGTGGGGCTTGTGTATCAACATGTAAATTTGGTGCTGTGAAGAGAGGATAATATATGGAAAAAATATTAACTATCAATGGTAAAAAAGTTTCATTTGATAAAGAAAAAAATCTTTTAGAGGTTATAAGAAAAGCAGGGATAGAATTACCTACATTTTGTTATCATTCGGAGTTAAGTACTTATGGAGCTTGCAGACTTTGTTTAGTAAATGTAGAAAAAAGAGGATTAGTTCCTGCATGTTCAATCAACCCCGGCAGAAGCAGGTATGGTTGTTGTAACAAACAGCAATGAAATAAGAGAATTAAGAAAAATTATAGTTGAATTATTACTTGCAAATCATGATGCGGATTGTACAGCTTGCCATAAAAGCGAAAATTGTCAACTGCAAACACTTGCAAGAAGATTGGGTATACAATCAGTAAGATACAAAAAAATAGCAAAGAATGCTCCTAAAGATCTATCAACACCGTCTTTAGTCAGAGATTCAAATAAATGTGTTCTTTGCGGTGATTGTGTAAGATTTTGTGAAGAAATACAGTCCGTTGGTGCAATAGATTTTTCATTTAGAGGTTCTCATGCAACAGTTTCCCCGAGTTTTGGTAAAAATCTTGCTTCTACGGAATGTGTATATTGCGGGCAATGTTCAAGAGTATGTCCGACGGGTGCATTAACAATAAAATCAGATGTTAGCAGAGTATGGGAAGCATTAAGCAAAAAAGATAAGAAAGTTATAGTTTCAATTGCTCCGGCAGTGAGAGCGGCAATCGGTGAAGCTTTTGGAATGGACAGGAAATCCGGCACGGAAACTGCAGGCAAAATGGTTACAGCTTTAAAAACCATGGGATTCTTCAAAGTTTTTGATGTATCATTTACGGCAGATTTAACAATTATAGAAGAGGCTAATGAATTTGTAGAAAGGTTTACAAAAGGTGAAAAATTACCGTTATTTACATCTTGTTGTCCTGCTTGGATAAAATTCACGGAACAATATTATCCGGATATGATTAAGAATCTTTCAAGTTGCAAATCTCCTCAAGGAATGTTTGGTTCACTTGCAAAAGAAATACTTCCTAAAATGTATGGTATAGATAGAAAAGATATAATATCAGTTTCTGTAATGCCTTGTACGGCAAAGAAATTTGAAGCTACAAGACCGGAACTTTCAAAAGATGGAATTCCTGATACGGATATAGTTATTACAACTCAAGAACTTGCAAGAATGATACAAGAATCAGGATTATCATTTAACGAACTTGAACAAACTGCATTTGATATGCCTCTTGGTTTTAAGACCGGAGGTGGAGTAATATTTGGAAATTCAGGCGGTGTTGCGGAAGCCGTATTAAGAAATGTATTACCAAACAATAGTTTGGATGAACTTACTATTGTTAGAGGCGAAGATGGTATAAGAGAGGCTAATACAAAAGTTGCCGGAAAAAATTTAAGAATGGCAGTAGTTTATGGCTTAGCTAATGCACGAAAAGTTATAAAACAAATTAAAAACAAAGAAAAAGAATACGATATAATAGAAGTGATGGCTTGTCCCGGTGGCTGTGTTGGTGGAGCCGGACAACCGGTATATGATAATATTCAAGTAAGAGCAGAGAGAACAAAGTGTTTGTATGACAATGACAATGCACTGGAACTTCGTAAACCGCAAGAAAATCTTTATGTTCAACAAGTTTATAAAGAAATTCTCGGTGCAGTTGGCGGACAAAAAGCTCATGAACTTTTACATACACATCATATAAACAGAAGAAGAATTACGGAAAAACCTTTTATAATTCAAGCAGCTTCAGACGAAAAACATGTTAATGTAAATGTTTGTTTTGGAACGGGTTGTATGCTAAGAGGTTCACAGAA
>ONUQ01000028.1 GCA_900321055.1 uncultured Elusimicrobia bacterium | reverse complement strand
GAAGTGTTTTTGTGGCAATCCATAAAAAAATAAATCCGTTTTCCTATTTGTCGTTAGAAAATCCGCAAAATTTTCTTTTCTCTCTATGTTGCAAAAAAAATTTTTTTTTTTTAAAATAAGTGTGTATCGGATAAAAGGGTAAAGAGGTATTTATCTATGGATAAAAAAACAAATAAAGATAAGGTTTGGACAAAACCGAAGATTGTAAAGATAAAAACAGGTTTGGATTCGGCAATAACAGCGACAGATATGTCTTATTAATAGAAAAGAAATATAAATAAGTCGGTAAATAGATTTTAAATAGTAATAAATTTAAAAGACTAATAAAATATGGTGTTATTTAGCGGTTAGATGTTTTTTAGATTTACAATATGTTTGTAGTCTTTAGTTAAAGCTTGTAGAAAAATTTGAATATGTTTTATTTCAAATAATATATTAGTTTAGTATATAAAAATGGCAGTAATGTTAAATTTACTGCCGGGTATATTTTTTGTAAAATTTTTATTGCGGTTACGGATAACTTTAGTTGGTATATAAGTGGGGTTTGTTAGTTGAAAAAAATTTTAATTAGTCTTGTTATTTTGATAGTTTTGTTGGTTTATACGGTAAAAACATTTGCCGTAAATGTTACTTACTTAGCAGATATTCCTACATATTCTTTGTTAGATTATGGCTGTTATGATATGCAGTTTAGGGTTTTTTCTAATGGCGGAGTTCTTACAAAAGTAAATTTTGGAATATTTAAGATTTTAAACTTGGGAGTTTCTTGGGAATTAGGAAATCTTATAGGTGTGCAAGATGTTGTTGTTGCTGTTCCTGCACTGCAATTAAAACTTAATGTTTATTCCGGAAGTGAAACTATTCCCGGTTTAGCAATGGGATATGACGGACAGGGTTTTTTTTACAATCAAAGCGAAGCTGAGTTTATGCAAAAGGGTAAAGGAATATATTTTGTTTTTGGAAAAGAAATATTGTTCCCCTCTTTGAATTTTAATGGTGGTTTAAATATAAATGACTTTAAGCATCCGTGTGTTTTAGGGTTTACAGGTTTATCTTATCAAATAATAGTTGAAACACTTATGGCAATGGTAGAATATGACAATATCGGTAAAGGTAAACTTGCAAGATTAAATTCCGGTTTTAGGTTTTGGATTACGGAAAATCTTGATATAGATTTTATTCTTAGAAATTGTACAACTAGTGATAAAGAAAAGTATGGTTGTGAAAGACTGGTAAAAATTAGTTATCAAGGCAGATTTTAAGAGGTACTTTTAATGAGTGAGTTTTGGTTAGATTTTGAAAAACCTGTTGTTGAATTGGAAAAGAAAATTTTGAGTTTAAAAGTTTCTGCAGAGCACAGCAAAATAGATTTTTCCAGTGAAATTGCAGATTTAGAAGAAAAAAAAGAAAAACTGAAAAAAGAAATATATGGTTCTTTAACATCTTGGCAAAAGGTTATGCTTGCAAGACATCCCGGCAGGCCATACACCCTTGATTATATAAAGATTATATGTGAAAATTTTGTTGAGTTGCATGGAGATAGAGCTTTTGGTGATGATCCTGCATTGGTATGCGGTCTTGCTACAATAGATAATAAACCGGTAGTTGTTATCGGACATCAAAAAGGTAGAACGGTTCAGGAAAATATAGATAGAAACTTCGGTATGGCTCATCCTGAGGGATACAGAAAAGCATTAAGGCTTATGAAAATAGCGGAAAAATTTAATAGACCGATAGTGACATTTATAGATACGGCAGGAGCATATCCCGGTATAGCAGCTGAAGAAAGAGGACAAGCAGAAGCAATAGCAAGAAATTTACGGGAAATGTCATGTTTGGAAGTTCCCGTTATAAGTATAGTTATTGGTGAGGGCGGATCCGGCGGAGCAATAGGTATCGGAGTTGCAAACAAAATTGCAATGTTGGAAAATGCATATTATTCGGTTATATCTCCGGAAGGTTGTGCGGCAATATTGTTTAGAGATGCATCAAAATCACAAGAAGCAACGGAAGCATTAAAACTTACCGCAAAGGATTTATTGAAAAATGGTGTAATAGATGAAATAATAAAAGAACCTATAGGCGGGGCTCATGTTGATGCTGTAGAGACCGCAATGAATATAAAAAGGTTCATAAACAAATCTTTATTAAGTTTGTTAAAGATGACAAGACAACAATTAGAAGAAGACAGATATGAAAAATTCAGAAAAATTGGTGTTTTTGAAGAAACAAAAGTAAAAGAAACAAAAGTAACAAATAAAAAAGCTAAAAGTGAAAAAGGTAACATAAAACCCAGGAGGTAGAAAAATGGCATTAGTACCTATGAAGCAAATTTTGGAAGAAGCAAAAAAGAAGGGCTATGGTGTTGGAGCATACAATGTAAACAACATGGAGCAAATTCAGGCAATTATGGCTGCTGCTCAGGAAACACAGTCTCCGGTAATTATCCAAGCAAGTAGGGGAGCATTGAAGTATTCTAATTTTACATATCTTGGATATTTAATGAAAGCTGCAGTTATAGAAAATCCTACAATTCCGGTAGCAATGCATTTGGATCATGGTAATTCATTAGATTCGGCAAAAAAAGCTATTGATTTAGGCTTTTCATCTGTTATGATAGATGGTTCATTAAAAGAAGATGGAAAAACACCTTCAGATTATGAATATAATGTTAATGTTACAAGATCAGTTGTTGAATATGCACATAAATATGGTGTAACGGTAGAAGCTGAAATCGGAAGATTAGGCGGAATTGAGGATGGAGTTGGATCCGGTTCAGTTCACATTACGGATCCTCAAGAAGCATTGCAATTTGTAAAAGATACCGGAGTAGATGCTCTTGCTATAGCAATTGGAACATCTCATGGTGCATATAAATTTAAAGGTGCAAAAGTTTTAGCATTTGATGTTTTACAAGAAGTTAGAAAACTTATTGATATTCCTATAGTTCTTCATGGTGCATCATCGGTTCCTAAAGAATTAATAGATGCAGTAAATAAATATGGTGGGAAAATGCCGGGTGCGGAAGGTGTTCCAATGGAACATTTGCAAAAAGCAATTCAATTAGGTGTTCAAAAAATTAATGTTGATACCGATGGAAGACTTGCAATGACAGCTACAATAAGAAAAGTATTTGCAGAAACTCCGGAAAAATTTGATCCCAGAGATTATTTAGGACCGGCAAGAACAGCATTACAAGGTTTGATTGTAAGCAAAATGAAAGCTTTTGGAACAGCAGGACATGCAGGAGATTATGCTCCAATGACATTGGAAGATATGAAGAAAATTTATAACAAATAGTCTAAAGAGATTGACAATATTTATTTTGTCTGTTATAATATTCCATGTATTTGGCAGGTGTAAGTGCAGGCATAATATAATAATAAAAATGGAGGTTGCTTATTATGGCAAGTTATGAAATTAAAAGTGTAGGAGTAGTATCTTTATTTAAAAGTTTTCCGATAGTGTTTGCTTTATTCGGAGCATGTGTTGGCTTATTCACATTTTTTCTGTTCCCGACAGAAATGACAACAGATTTAGGTTTTGGTGCAAGATTTCTTTCTTGGTTAGTTTTTGTAGTTCTTTATACCGCTATAATGTCAATCGGTATAGCTGTAGTTGCTGCTATATATAACTTTATAGTTTTAAAAATGGGAAAAGGTGCAGTTATCAGCTTAGAATCTGTAGAAGAATAGTTTAATAAAAAGGCTAATTTGTTATATTAATTATGATGAATTAGCCTTTATATTTCTCTTGAAGAAGAGTATTAATGAAACTAAGAGTTAAAACTACCTTGGTAGTTTCAATTTTGTTGATTACAATTATATTTGGCTTGTCATATAATATTTTAGTGGCACAGAAAAACTTTTTAATGCAACAGATTTCCGAATCAAGAACAAAAACTTTAAAAAGTTTTATTTCTATGTCAAAAGAGGCTATAAAAGTAAAAGATTCTTCTCAGGTTAAAAATGCAATAGAATTATTGGTATCAACATATAAACCGTCAGTTGTTTATGCCGGATATATTAATGAAGACGGTGGTGTTATATATAATTCAAAATATAATGATGTAAATATAGATTCGGAATATAAAAATAGAATAAAAAAATTTAATCGTGATGGTATAGAATCTTATACTTCTTATAGTGGAGAACAAATACATGAATTTGTTACTCCTTTTTTTGTTGATGGTGTACATGTAGGGACATTTATAGTAGGCTTTTCTCAAAGTGAAATGAAAAGTCAAATAGATAATAGTCTTTCTTCAATAATATCTAAAATAACAAAAATTGCATTAATAACATTGGTTTTATCTGTAATATTGTCATATTTTCTTAGCTATTATACTTTTGTTAAACCTATAAGAATGTTGATAAAAGCATTTAAGCAAATAACCGAAGGAGATCTTGATGTGGAAATCAATATAAACAGAAATGATGAAATAGGAACTCTTTCTAATACTTTTAATAATATGGCAAAACAAATTAAAGAATTGGATAATATGAAGGATAGTTTTGTTTCAAGTGTATCTCATGAATTGAGATCTCCGCTTTCGGCTATAGATGGTTATTGTGATTTATTAATAGACTGTGCTAATAATAATTATTCTAAAGAGCAACAGTTAAAAGGTTTACAGATTATAAAACAGGCTACGGTTAGACTTACTACTTTTATTAACAATGTTTTGGATTTAGCTAAGATAAAAGCAAATAAGTTGGAAATAAAAAAAGTAGATTCTGATGTTGTTTCATTAATAAATGAAATAATTACTTTGTATCAACCTTTAGCTACACAACAGAAAAAACATATATATTCGGAAATAAGCAGTAATATTCCTAAGATAAATATTGATGTAGAAAAAATAAAACAAGTTATAACTAATCTTGTCAGCAATGCAATGAAATTTACAAAAGAAAATGGAAATATTGTTATAAAAGTATTTCCGAATTCCGTAGGTTATGGAGATGACTATATTGAAATTTGGGTACAAGATGATGGTGTTGGAATTCCAAAACAACAGGTAGATTTGATTTTTCAAAAATTTTATCAGGTACAGGAAGGGGAATTTAAAAAACCGAAAGGAACCGGTTTAGGTTTAGCCATAGCCTTTGAAATGATAAGAATACATAAAGGATATGTTTGGGTATTAAGCGATGAAAATAAAGGAGCTACATTTAAAATAGCTTTACCTAAGTAAATTATAAAATGGCATTAACAATTTTAATAGTAGACGATGAATATTTTTTAAGAGAAATGCTTAAAGATTTGTTTACCATAGCCGGGTATAATGTTATGGTTGCCGAAAATGGTAAAGAAGGCTTAAGTAAAATAGTGGAACATTGCCCGGATTTTGTTCTTTTGGATGTATCTATGCCTGTAATGAACGGCTTTGAAACATTAGAAAAGATAAGAAATAATCCGAAATTCATTAATTTACCTGTTATGATGTTTTCTGCAAATTTAGGGGAACAAGAACAGATAAAAGGATTAAATTTAGGTGCGGACGACTATATTGTAAAACCTTTTAAACCTTTGATTTTATTGACAAAAGTAAAGAATATTTTAGATAGAAAAAGAAAAAGTATTGATGTAAATCCTTTAACGGGATTGCCGGGAAATTTATCTATAGAAGAAACTATTAAAAAAAATATAAATGATAAAATTAATTTTTCGTTATTGTATATGGATTTATCAAATTTTAAGAGCTTCAACGATAAATACGGCTTTGGTTGTGGTGATGATGTAATAAAGTTTACGGCAAATTTGTTGCAAACGGTAGTAAAAAATTTTGGATTACCGACAGATTTTGTCGGACATATTGGCGGAGACGATTTTGTTATATTAACAAAAAATAATGACGGTAGTGTATTGGCAGAAAATATTATTGGTAATTTTGATAAAGGAATAAAAAAGTTTTACAGTGAGGAAGATTTAAAAAACGGATATATTGTATCTACGGATAGAAACGATAATATTCAAAAATTTCCTATAATGACGATTGCTATTTGTATAATATCTGCGGATGTTGTAAATTTTGTGGATTTTGCGGAAATATCGGAAAGAGTTGCACAATTGAAAAAACTGGCAAAAAAGAATAAAAAAAGTTCTTATGTTTTTGAAAGAAGAACGAATTTAAGATAAAATATAGAATATTTGCTTAGGAGCATTTGATGTTTGAAAGTAAAATTATTGTTGTTGATGATGATGAAACAATAAGAGAATTAGTGGCAGATGTCTTGGAAAAAGAAAATTTCAAAGTCATTAAATGTTTTGATACGGATGACGGATATAAAAAAATTTTGAAATTAAAACCGGATTTAATTATACTTGATGTAAAAATGCCGCAAATAGGCGGGATAGAATTGTGCAGATTATTAAGAGAAACCGCAGAAACCAAAGATATTCCGGTTATTATGTTAACGGTGGAATCTACGGAGATTGATAAAGTTATAGGTTTAGGAGTAGGTGCGGATGATTATATAACTAAACCTTTTAGTAATAAAGAGCTTGTTGCAAGAATTAGGGCTTTGTTAAGACGAGTAACGAGAACGAAAAATACAAATTTGGAAGCAGATGGTTTAATTATGAATTTAGAATCTATGTCGGTATCAATAAAAGATAAAAAAATTAAGTTAAGACCGAAGGAATTTGACTTATTACATATGTTTTTATTAAAACCGAATATAGTTTTAAGCAGAGAATATATTTTGGAAAATGTTTTTAATTATAATATTGAAGTTACAACAAGAACAATAGATACTCATATTAAAAATTTGAGGCAGGCATTAGGTTCGTGGGGAAATAAGATTATTACAATTTTTGGTAGAGGTTTTCAATTTGTTCCAAGTAATGATGACAAAAAAAGTTAAAATTTTGTATGATATTAATTTAATCTTATACTAAGGATATTTTAATGCGAGAAAAAAAGATGAAAAAAATAATAAGTTTGGTGTTAGTTTTTAGTTTTTGTATGTTATCTTTCCGGGATGTTTATGCAACGGGAAAAGTATTTTTGATTAATCCCGACCCTGTAAGTTCCGGTATGGGAGATGCAGGTGTGGCTTTACCTTCACAGTTTGTGACGGGAGCAGCCATAAACCCGGCATCTACAATTGGAGTTTATAGAACGGTAGCAACTTTAGCCGTTTCAAATATTACGGGAAATATTCAATATGATTATGCGGGTGTTGCTTTTTTAAGTTCAATAGGTGTTTTTGGAGCATCGGTGATGTATGTTGACTATAAAACCGGAGATTATTTAGATAATGTCGGTCAAAAAATAAGAGGTCTTGGAAATAGTTATGATGTATCTGCACAGTTGAATTATTCTTTACCGTTAAAAAGATATTTCCCTACATTTAGAGATTACGGCGGTGTCGGTGCAACTTTAAAATTTATAAGAAGTTCTTTGGCGGATTATATTTCTGAAGCACTTGCAGTTGATGTCGGCGGACTTTTTGCTATTCCTAAAACAAAATATTTAAGTTTGGGATTTGCTTTAAAAAATTTCGGAACCGATCAAAAGTATGTAAGAGAGAAATTTTGTTTACCTCAAACGGTAGCAGTTGGTTTGGGTTTTAATTACGAAGACTTTTATAATGTAAAAATTGCATTAGATTTTAATAATGTAAGAGATTATGAAAATTTTACAAGTGTAGGTTTGTCTTTTAACCCTGTGTATTTTTTGGCTTTTAGATTTGGTGTTAAATGTGGCGGGAAATCTATATTTAATAATACAAGAATGGGTGTCGGTCTTAGATTTAAAGGTATGAATTTTGATTATGCTTTTATTCCTACATCTGATTTAAATGCAACACATCAGTTCAGTCTTAGTGCAGCTTTTGGTAGTTTTTCGGAACAAAAAGTTGCTTATGAATATTATTTAAATAATCATTTTAGGCAGGCTGAGGCAAGTTTTTATGCAAAAGATTTTGTGAAAGCCAGAAAACAATTTGATGATATTTTGTCTGTTTATCCCGATCATGTACCGTCTCAGGAATATTTAAGAAAAATTGTAAATGAACTTGCAAAGATTGATGAATATAATATGGACAAAGTTAACAAATATATGGAAAAAGCGGACAAATCTTTTGCTAAAAATGATATTGTTACCGCCGATAAATATTATAGAATGGTATTGGAACTTGATCCGACAAATAAAGTAGCAAAGTTTGGTATAGAAAAATGTGAACAGGTAAGCAAGAATGTTAAAATTGAACAAGCCAGAGCAGAAAATAGTGATAGAATAGAATATCTTTGGAAGAGATATGAAAAGTTTTATAAAAGAGGTGATTTAGTTAGAGCAAGAGATGCATTAAAATATTTACTTGATATAGATTCTGAAAATGCTCTTGCAAAAGAAAAAATTGTAAATCTTGATAATCAGCTTGCGAAAGTTGCTTCGGATAAGGCAAATGATATTTATAAAGAAGGTATAAAATATTATAAAAAAGGTGATTATGATGAAGCTATAAAATATTTTGAAGCAGTTATTGTTTCTGCTCCTCATAGAATAGATATTCAGGAATTAATTGATAAAGCAAAAAAGAATATTCAGGAAATTACGGAAGCTCAAAGAACAACTGCTCTTGAAAATGAACAAAATAAGGTTAAAGATACATTGTATGATTTTTATGAAAAAGGTCTAAAATATTATGAAAAAGGAAAATTTGAAACAGCTATTGTTTATTTCAAGAGAGCAAAAAATATTGCGGACAAATATGAATTTGAAGAATATTCAAAAAATGCATCAAGCTATATTTCAAGAATTAGTCAAAACTTATCTGATAAATATTATAAAAAAGGTTTTGAGGCTTTTAGTAAAAATAAATTTGAAGAAGCCGCAACAAATTATAAAAAATCATTGGAATATAATCCTGAAAATGTATCTTCAAAGCTGGAATTGGAACATGTTGTTGATAGAGTTGCACAAGATTTGTATGAAAAAGGTATGGCTTCATACAGTAAAAATGAAATGGCTAAAGCAAGAGAATATTTTACAAAAGCATTATATTTTAAACCTAATAAAATAGAAGCTAAGAGGGCATTGGATAGAATAAGATGATAAAGAATATAATTACGGTATCAATATTGTTTTTATTAGTATTACCTGTATATGCAAAAAGTAAAAAATTAACGGTTTATCCTAATCCGTGGATTCCGGACTCGGGGAAATCTTTAAACGATAGTTCCAACGATCAGATGAGGCACGGTGCATATACCGTAGACGGATGGATAAAATTCAAAGGTGTAAATGCTAAAAACGATGATAATTGTAGCGGAGTGTTAAAAGTTTACGATATTGCAGGTCGTCTTGTAAGAGAAAAAAATTGGACAATTCAAGAGGAAAGATTACTTCCTCTGCCACAAACACATAAGGAAGATAGAGATCATACCGTTCATTGGGATGGAAAAGATAATGATTATAATTATGTTGAAAGTGGTGTATATATTTGGATTATTAAAGAAAACGACGGCAGTAAATATGATGGTAAAATTGTAGTTGTCAGATAATGAAAAACTTGAAAATCAATAATAAATATCTAAAGACAATAAAGTAGATACAATAAAGGACTGTTATGATACCTTCTCCGATATTAACAAATAAACCGAACAATCTTATTTTTTTGGATACGGAAACAACAGGATTATCTATTGAGCATGGTGCAAGAGTTTGTGAAATAGCTATGTTAAAGGTTTCTGATGGTGTTGAAACGGAATTTAATACTCTTGTTAATCCGTGTCGTAATATTCCCGACTTTTCATCGCAGGTACACGGAATAACAAATGATATGGTACAAAATGCTCCAACATTTTCGGATATAGCAAAAGAAGTTGCAGACTTTATAGATGGTTTTGTTTTGGTTTGTCATAATGCTTATTTTGATTTGAATTTTATATCAAAACAAATAATGGAAAGTGGGGTAAATTCTCCGGAAATGTATTTTTTAGATACTTTAATTCTTGCCAGACAGTATTTTTGTTTTGAATCCAATAAACTTGGTGATATTGCAAAAATTTTAGATATTGAAGTAACTACTGCTCATAGAGCTATGGCAGATGTTTTGACCATGAAAGCTATATCAAAATATTTATTTGCAAATCTTTATAGAAAAGGTATCAACTCATTAGAACCAAAATACTTTGAACAGTCATTGAATATAAAAAATAAAACAGATTGAAAATCGGCAAACAATAATCCTTTAAGTTATTATTGTTTAAAAAAAATGTTGAAAACCGATATTTAAAAATAGTGTATTTATTTTTTTTAATTTTTCAAAATAGTAAATTATAAAGTTAGGAATAAAATATGGCAAAAAAGAATGCGGAAAAAAAAGTTTTAGTTACAAATAAAAAAGCATATCATAACTATAATATTTTAGAAGAATATGAAGCCGGTATTGTTTTGTCCGGTTATGAAGTTAAATCTTTAAGATTACACAATGCAAGTATGGTAGATTCTTTAGTTAGATTTAATAACGGTGAAGCTTTTTTAGAAAATGTATATATTGCTCTGTATCTGCAAATTTCTACACATATACAAGATTATCAGGCAAAGAGATTAAGGAAACTTCTTTTACATAAACAAGAAATTTTAAGAATATTTGCTAAATCTAAAGAAAAAGGATTGACGGTTATACCGCTGGAAATTTATGTGTCAAAATACGGAAAAATAAAATCTTTGATAGGACTTGCCAAAGGTAAAACCACTTACGATAAGAAAGAAGATTTAAAGAGAAAAGACATTAAAAGAGAGCTGGAAAGAGAAGGTTTTTAGTTTTCTTAATATAAAAACAATGATAAAAAATAATTTCATATCAGTTGAAGCTTCTGCCGGGTCGGGGAAAACTCACAGTTTAACCAAAAGATATATCGGTTTACTTTTAAATTTTGATAGCACTAAAAAAAATACTGCACAAATACGAAATATTCTTGCTTTAACATTTGCAAATAAAGCAACTGTTGAAATGAAAGAAAGAATAATAGAAACACTGAAAAAAATATCATTGGGTATGGATGTAAAAAATATAACCGATGATATAAATCTTTTACCGAATCAAATACAACAAAATGCTTTAATAGCGATAAATACATTGATAGCCGATTATGATAATTTTAATGTTAGGACAATAGATAGTTTTATTAACATAATAATAAAAGCTTGTGCATTACAACTTGGTTTTTCACCTAACTATAAAATATTGGATTCTTATAAAGAATATACAGATTATGCCATAAACACTTTTTTGGATAAGATTACCGCCGATAAAGAGATAGAACTGTTTTTAGATAAATTCTTTATTCGGTTTATTACCGATACGGAAGATTCTTGGAGTATAAAAGATTCTATTGAAAAAAAGTTTAACGAATTTTACGGTAAAGATGTTTCCAAATATTGCATAACTTTTGATGATTCCGTAGATTATTCAAAAAAACTGTCTGCTTTATCTGAAAAATTTTCAAAGATATGTTTGGAAATGACAAAAATAAAAGAATATGAAAATCTTAACGGAAAGTATACAAAGTCAATGGAAAAACTTAAATCGGATAACAGAGCTTTATTCAACTTAACTGCAAATTTATTTTTAAAAGAAGAATTACCTTATAAAAAAGATAAACAAGCACAACAAAGTCAGCAGTTAAATTGTTTATTTGAAGAAGCAAAAAAAGTAATAAAAAATTTTTTTGAAATAAGAGCAAAACATTATTACGACAGCTATATTAAAATATTTAATTATATCATTGACGAATTTGATAATAGAGCCCAAAAAGATTCTGTTTTATTTTTACAGGATATAAACAGAAAGGTTCTGAATATATTTAATCAAAATACTTTGCTTCCTGAAATTTATTGTAGATTGTCTGCTAACTTCAAAGATTTTCTTATAGACGAATTTCAAGATACAAATACGATTCAATGGAAAACATTGAAGTTAATTGTAGAAGAAAACTTATCACAGGACGGCTCTTTTTTTTATGTCGGAGATAAAAAACAGGCAATATATGGCTTTAGAGGAAGCGATTTTCAGATATTTGATTTACCTTTAAAAGAATTTCAAATTTATGCACCGAAAAAAATTACTCTTGACACTAATTACAGAAGTTGTCAATATATAGTAGAGTTTAATAATTCAATATTTAGCAAAGATAATATAAGCGAATTTATAACTCATATTGTAAATCAAAATAATATAGATTCTGCGGATAAATATTGCAAACAATTAATAGAAGTGTTTGAAAGTTCACAACAAAAAGTAGCCGAAGATAAAAAAAATCAGGGATATGTGGAAATTTCTTATGCCGAATATGATGCTAAACAAACGGATGAAGAAGAAAAAATAAAAGAGTATTTATATGAAACCGTAAAAAATTTGACAAAAAGATTTGATTATAAAGATATTACAATATTATGCAGATGGTCAAAAGAAGTGGAACTGGTCGGAAAATGGTTGTTGGAAAAAAATATAAATATAGAGTCATTTAAAACTCTAAATATAATAAATTCAAATATAGTAAAAGAAATGTTATCCGTATTGGATTTTTTTAATTCCCCTACGGACAATTTATCTTTTGCTTCATTTATTACCGGCTCAATTTTTTTAAAACAAACTAAGTTAACCAAAAAAGAAATGTTGGATTTTATTTGTGATGTTTCTCTTGACGGGAGTAAACAAAATGTTTTATATATAGCATTTAGAGAAAAATATCCGCAAATATGGCAGGATTACATAGAAGAATTTTTTAATTCGGTTGGCTTTATTGCCGTATATGAATTTATGGTATGCATAATTTCAAAATTTAAAATAATAGAAAATTTTAAACGGGAATCTAATGTTATATTGAGATTTTTGGAAATAATAAGCGATTTTGAATCTGCAAAGCAAGGACTGCAAAATTTTATTGACTATTTTAAGGATTACCAAAAAAATATTTCAAACGAAAAATTTTTTATAAAAGTTCCTTCAACTAATGCAATAAAAATAATGACTGTTCATAAAGCAAAAGGATTGCAATTTAATGTAGTTGTTATGCCTTTTTTTTATATAAAACAAAAGTCTCCGGAAAATCCTTTTCTTGTTGATAATAACAATGCACAGTCTTTCTTATATATGAAAAAAAATTATGTGAATTATTCTGACTTTTTGAAAGATGTTTATTATAAAGCATATTTTAAAAATTTATCGGACGAATTAAATATTTTATATGTAGGTACAACAAGAGCAATATATGAACTGTATGCTTTAATTTTAGAATCTAAATCCGAAGATAAAGAGAAAATATCATTTATAAATAAATTAATAAATAAAGATTATAGAATTATCGGAATACCGAAAAAATATAAAATAGAAGAAAAATCCGAAAGCTTAAAAAATATTTCTTTACGGGCAACTCAGTTAGATGATATTGTAGAATTAATATCGGACAGTTCCGTAGAAATATACGGTAAGAAAAATAAAGATATTTTGTTAAAAGGTCAAATTATACATTATGCTTTATCTTTGATTGAAACTTTTAATGTGTTAACTTTTAATGATGTAATAAAAAATTCAATAGAGCAGGTTTCAATTACTTATGCCAACGAGGATATAAGTTGGTTGGAAAAACTGTTGACACAACTGTTGTTGAATGAAAAAATTTCCTGTTTTTTTGATGAACAAAATGAAGTGATAAACGAGAAAGAGTTTGTTGATAAGTTTGGTAATACAATAAGAATAGATAAACTTATAATAAAAAGTGATACCGTTGATATTGTAGATTTTAAAAGTTCAATGTATTTGGAACAAAGTATAAAAAAACAACTGATAAATTATAAACATGTAATGGAAGATATATATCCGAAAAAGAAAGTAAATACTTATGTTGTTGATATTGAAAAAAATATGGTGGTGGAGTTTAAATAATTATGTCGCAAATTTTTAATATATCCGTTAATGATAATATAGTTGAATATACCATAAAACATATTTTAAAAATGTATCCCAAAAGTATGGATTTTAGTAACATTGTAATAATTATGCCATCTAAAAGACCGGCTTTATTTATAAAAAAAGAGTTGTCAAAAAAAATAAAGACTTCTTTTGTCCCGCCAAAATTTTTTACAATTGATGAACTTGTATTTCAAACAGATAAAAAATATGGAAGGAAGAAAATTGTTTCAAATATTGATAGTGCATATATGATTTATCAAATAGTAAAAAACAATATTAAGAAACCTGAATTTTCTAAATCAACTTTTTCGGAATTTTTCGGATGGAGTTATGAAATATTAAATTTTATAAATTCTTTGGATGTAGAAAAAACAGATAATTCAAAATTATTGAATTTAAAATTAAATGCGGACATAGGATATGATTTACCGCAAAATATAAATAATCTGTTACAAAACTTATATTTTATAAGAGAAGAATTTCATAAACAATTAGATTCGCTAAATAAAACAACATTAGGTTACAGTTATTATAATTCAAGTAAAAATGTTTGTAAATTTTTAGAAAAATATAAAAAAGTTATTTTGTTTAATCCGTATTATTTAAATAAATCGGAAACAGATTTATTTAAACAAATATATGATAACAAAGATTTGGATATTATATTAAAAGGAAACAGTAATAATTGGATAGCACTGAAGAAAATTTATAAAGATTTTAATTGTGTTAATAATACAAAAGTTGAAGATGTTATTAATGATAATATTGATGTCTATACCTCTTATGACGGGCAGACTCAAGCATGTTTGGTAAAAAATTTAATTTCCGAGTTATCTGAAGAAGAAAGAAAAAATACTGTTGTAATAGTTCCGGATAATTCAATATTGCAATCCGTTATGAGTGAGTTATACAGCATTGAAAAAGATATAAATATAGCTGTCGGATATCCTGCAAAAAAAACGACGGTTTTTTCTTTAATGAACTCTTTAATACAAATTCAAAAGAATAAGAATAATAGCGGTTATTATGTTAAAGATATAATATCCGTAATATCAAATCCGTTGGTAAAAAATATGAGATTTATCGGTAAACCCGAAGTGACAAGAATTATAGTTCATGAAATAATAAAAAATTTTGACAGGTTTAATAAAGATGCTTTGTTTAAAGGATATATGTTTATTTCGTTGGATGAGATTTTTAATAATAAAACTTTATGCCAAAATATATCAAACCAAATTACTTCTTATTGGCAAAAAGTTACAAGTGTAAGAGTTAAAAATATAATTAAAGAAATATTTAATCTGTTTATAATAAATTTTTCTAAAGTAAACAATATGAAAAATTTTGGAAAATATATAAAAGATATTGCAGATTCCGTTGTAGATAAAAGTTTGATAAATAAATATCAGTTTAATCTTGGTGCAGTAAATATTTTGTACGATATTTCAAGCCAATTTACAAATAGTGTATGTTCAAACGAAAAGTTTTCAATAAAAGATATTCTTAATATTTTTGAAAATATTTTGCTTAACGGTAATATCAGTTTAGTGGGAAGTCCGTTAAAAGGATTGCAGGTCTTGGGGTTGATGGAATCCAGGGGATTAAATTTTGATAATGTTTTTGTTTTATCAATGACGGATTCTGTCGTTCCTGCCATATCCGAAGTTAGTCCGCTAATTCCAAAAGATATTTCAAATTTTTTAGGTGTCGGATATTTTGGCAGAGAAACGGATATACAAAGATATCATTTTATGAGTTTGATTTGTAATGCCAAAAAAGTTTCTTTGATATATCCGAAAAATGATAATGCGGTGAAAAGCAGATTTATAGAAGAATTAATTTGGAAAAAACAATATAGAGAAAAAAAATTAGAAATTGCAAATATTAATGATGCAATAATACCGCATTCAAATTTACAACAAACCAAAAGTGAATATGAAAAAACCGATAGAATAAAACAATATTTGTCAAATTTCAGATATTCGGCTACAAGCATAGACACATATATGCAATGCGAACTTAAATTTTATTATAAATATATTTTAAGATTAAAAGAACAGGTTAATTATGATGAAGATTATGAACATATTGAAATAGGAATTTGTGTTCATGAATTTTTAAGACAGATATTCCATAAAGGTTTTTTGTATTCATCATTATTAAATTCGGATTTTAAAGTAAAGTATCAAAAAAAATTAGATGAATATTTGGATAATTATTTTAAAAATAATCAAACAGGAAAAAATTTTTTGTTGAAAAAACTTATAAAGTTTAAATTGGAAAAATTTTATGAAAACGAAATTAAAAGAAAATTCGTTGAAGTTTTGGATGTGGAATTTGATGTTAATTCTTCAATAAATATTGACGGCAAAAAATATATGTTGACATCCAGAATAGACAGACTGGATATTGATGAAAATAAAAAATTAACTTTAATAGATTATAAAACGGGAAGTCTGCAATCACCTCTGAGTAAAAAAAATTTTTTAGATACGGATAATTTTACAAGAGAGATAATTTCAAAAAATATAAAATCTTTTCAGTTAATAATTTATAAATATTTATATGAAAATGAATTTGACAAAGAAATAGATAATTGTGTATTATATTCTATAAAAGATTGTAAGCTTGAAAATTTATTTGATGAAAAACAAGATAAAAAGATGTTGTATGCCTCTTCAATTAAACAGTTAAAATATATAATTTCGGAAATTAATAGTGACAAACCGTTTAAAAGCGAATGTTATGATGATACAAAATGTGAAACTTGCCCTTATTTTTATTTGTGCAGATAAAACACTTTTTAATAATAATAATTATCGGAATAAAAAGCATTTTTGATGTAATCAATATCATTCCCGCATATAGAAATAATATCAAATCTTATATCTGTTTTTATTTTGTTTTGCTTTAAATAACATAAAGCCGTTTTTATTATTTTTTCCTGTTTGGTTTTTGTTACAAATTCACAAGGTAATCCGAAATTATTGTTTTTTCTGTATTTTACTTCAATAAAAACTGTGGTTTTTTTATCTTTAGCAATAATATCTATTTCACCGATAGGTAATAATTTAAAATTTTGTTCTATTATTTTATAATTTTTTTGTTTTAAATATTTTACGGCTTCCTGTTCATATTTTTTGCCTATATCGGTAGCTGTTTGTTCCATTTGTTTTCCCTGCTTTTTGTATGCTTACTTAAATAATATCTTTTATTAACAATATATATAAGTTTTTTATTTTTTATTATTCATTTTTTCAATATACATCTGTTCTACTTCTTTCATTGGTCCAAAAGCAATTTGCTGTCCATGATCTATATAAAGAGCATTAGAGCATAATTCTCTTTCATCTCCGATACCATGAGAAATAAATAAAATAGTATGACCTTCGTTAAGAACTTTTTCAAAAGCTTTTGTACATTTTTTTTGAAAAGCAATATCTCCTACGGATAAGACTTCATCAACAAAAATTATTCCCTTTAATGTTTGAAGTACCGTTGCAAAAGCAAGCCTTGAAATCATTCCGGAAGAATATTCTCCGAGTTTTGCTCCCATAAATTTATCCAGTTCGGCGAACTCTATAATATCATCTATTTTTTTATCAATTTCTTTTCTTGTAATTCCATGGCAGTGCACCATACAGATAGACATTTTCTATAGCCGTAAATCTTAAGTTAAAACCAAGCCCCAGTTCAAACATACAAGATACATCTTCCGTTACATTATATGTTCCTGATGTTTGTTCCATTATTCCCGATAAAATTCTAAACAAAGTTGTTTTTCCTGCACCGTTATGACCGATAACCGCAATCATTTCACCTTTTTTTACGGAAAAAGAAATATCTTTTAATGCCCAAAATTCGGTTTCCGGATAAGCTCCGCTTAATTTATATCTTAAAGAAGTAAATAAAGTTAATCTTTCTCTGGTTCCGATTTTAAATTTTTTTGATAAATGATTAGCTTGTATTACAATATTACTCATTGTATTTTTTCCACAAAATATCCTTCAAATTTTTTAAATAAAGTATATCCTATAACCAAAAAAACGGTTGCTACTATGAAAGTATATAATAAACCTGCTATTTTAGGAAATTGTCCGTAAATCAGAATATCTCTGGATGCTTCTATAATATGAGTCATCGGATTTAACAAAATAATATTTCTTTTAACCGGAGATAACATTTCTAAACTGTAAAATATAGGTGTTAAAAAAAATCCCATTGCCATAATGATTGACCAAATCCTAACCATATCTAAAAAATAAACTCCAATCAAAGCAAGTAATAAAGATATTCCTAATGTAAGATAAACAATTAACAGAATAATAGGAATTAATAAAAATATATGAACGGAAAACAAACCTTTTATAAATATACAAAATAGGATTAATATTGTTAACTCTAATATATAAGAAAATAATACGGAAAGAACGGAAGCATATACAATACACTCTTTTGGAAAATTGATGCTTTTTACAAAACTACGATACCTCAGTATAGACGATATGGCTGTTGCGGTTGCTCCCGCAAAAAAGTGCCATTGACACATTCCTATAAGCATGTATAAAGGAAAATCTTTTATTGTTCTCATCCAATCCGCAAAAATTATATATATTACACAAAAATGCATAGCCGGATATAACAGTGTCCACAAAAAACCTAAAAATGTTCCCTGATCTCTTAACTTAAAATCAGAAAAAGCAAGTTCCCAAACCATCAATCCGTATTTATTTATTTTTTGTTTCATAGTTAGTTTAAATCCTGAAAAATAATATTAATATATAAAAATATTCAAATAAAAAATATATATTTTTTTGTATAAAACAGTTAATCTTTTTTACAACTGATTAACGACATAATTCTTTTATCCGTCCGTTCTTTTCTATACGAATAAAACATTTCATACTCATGACATGTACAATGATTGGTGGTATAAAATGTTTTTATTCCCAGCTTTTCTAATTGCTTTTGTGCTTCAACAGATAAAGAAAAATACTGTTCATGTTCATTTGATGTTGCATTAAATGCTTTTATTAAATCGGCTCCTACCTTATAACAACATTGCAATATATGCGGACCTATATATGAAATTATATCTTGCGAGCTTACATTAAAATCTTTTAAAAATTTTGCCGTAGCATTTTCAATTATTCCTCCTGCAAGACCTCGCCAACCTGCATGTATGAGAGCCACAACGGAATAATCTTTTGAAGCCATAAATATCGGTATACAATCTGCAGTGAATATACACAAAATTACAGTTTTGTCATTTGTAATAAGTCCGTCACAACTATCCGTAAATGTTTTGCAATTTAAGGCAGAAACGGTTTTAACCGATGTGCCATGAACTTGTGTGGCAAAAACTATGTTTTTACTGTCTATACCGACAGATTTACAAAACAACTCTCTTTCATCCGTGTTTTTCATATTACCGCAATATTTTGTTGTAGTTAAATGAAATGTATTAAAATTTTTTTCCGTAATAATATTGTTTTGCATAACTATATTTTTTTTATCGTTTTATTTTCATAAGCCGGTCTAGCAAAAGGATTTGCTTCTTCATCAATAGATTCTTCGCCTTTCATTATATCAATTAAATCTTTTTCCTTTTGTACCTCGTCAGTTTTTGTTTCTTCTTGTTTTTTAAATGATGCAATTATTGAAACTTTTAGCTTTGTATCCAAATCGTTGTTTATAATGTTTCCGTTTTTTAACGATACATATCTTTTAAAATTCTTTTTTATATAATCAAATATTATGTTTGTATCTTCTACTTTTATTTCATTAACATTTGAATAAGAAACATTTACTAAAAGTTTATCCGCATTTCTAATGTCTTCACCTTCAACAAATTTATTGGATATTGCCTCATTAAAAGCTTCTTCTAAAGTTGAGCCTCCTCCTAAAGCTATAATTGCATTATCGGAATTTCTTAAAACACTGTCTACATCTGCAAAATCTATATTTATTTCACCTATTTTAGTGATGGTATCGGTAATAGATTCTATGGCTCTTCTTAAAACATCATCTATCATTTCAAATCCTTTTTTGTAAGGTGTTTTCCCGTCAACCATTAAAATCTTATCATTAGGAATAACAATTAAAGCATCCGCATATTCTCTGAGTTTAGCAATTCCTTTGTTAGCATACTCTATTCTTTCAGAGCCTTCAACCGTAAACGGTTTTGTTACAACTCCTACGGTTAGTATACCTAACTCTTTTGATACTTTTGCTATAACAGGTGCTGCACCGGTTCCCGTTCCGCCTCCCATACCCGTGGTAACAAAAACCATATTTGCACCCTGTAGCATATCTTTAAATTTATCTACGGCTTCCTGAGCATATTGTTCACCTTTTTTAGGATCTCCGCCGACACCCAGTCCTGTTCCTATTGATATTTTTGTGTCTGCACAAGATTGTCTCAAACTCCCGTTATCCGTATTTACGGCATAAAGCTGTACACCTGAAATATTAGCGGCTTGCATTCTGTTTATGGCATTAGTTCCGCCACCGCCGACACCGACAATTTTTATAATTGTATCTTTGGTTTCTAAAGTTTCTTGTTGTATGGTGTTGCCGGTTTTGTCTGATAAATTATTGTTTTGTTCGGGAAATTTAATATCCATATATCTATACCTCTTTTTTATTTAAAATTTTTAAAGAAATTTTTTATCTTTTCCCATATTGAATTATTTTGGTAAGATTGTATATTAAAAGTCAGATGACTTTTATAATTGCTTTTTAATACGGCAAGTGCCGTTGTATACAGTTGAGAATTTATAATATTGATATTGTCTTCTTTACATATAAAATCGTTTTCCGTGAAATTTGCTATCTTTGATAATGCACCGTTAAAAACTTTTGAAAAAGCTTCAGGCATACCTTTAAGCAAAGAACCGCCACCCGTAAGTATAAAACCTCCTACAAAATCTGACGGATTTATTCCTCTTTTAGCAAATGCTTTTGATATTTCGTTTAGTTGTGTGGCTACATTCGGATTTATGACATCAACCAATTCTTTCATCGTTACTTTTTGTGTTCTGTTTCCGCCAATATTGTATTCAATTTCTTTAGCAGGATCATCAATAAGTTCTTCTAAAATAACACCATACT